>JAYTRB010000706.1:0-3760 GCA_043746425.1 Planctomycetia bacterium | reverse complement strand
CAGAACAGCCGCCAGATGCCATTGAAACCCGGCTCTCGACCATCGGCAAAGCAATTCTCGAGTATGTCGAGCGCGACAAGGCTTTTCCGGCTGGGACGGTAGCCGCCCCGCGCCTCGCTCCCGAGAACCGGTTGAGCTGGATGGCCCTTCTGGCCGATCACCTGGATGAGGCGACCACGCATGTCCCCGTCTGGGACAAAGCCTGGAATGATCCGCAGAACGAAACCTTTGTGCGGCGTCGGCTGACGGCATTTCAAAACCCGGCCATCGGCCAGTTGGTCGGGGCCGACGGTTACCCCGCTGCGCATTTCGTGGGGGTGGCTGGAGTTGGCAGCGACGCGGCGTCGCTCGATCATCGCCACCCCCGTGCAGGCGTTTTCGGCTACGATCGGCGGACTCGACTCGACGACATCCGCGATGGCGCCGCAAACACGCTTTTGGTGATGGGCGTTCACGATCATCTGGGCTCGTGGGCCGCCGGCGGAACTCCTACGGTGCGCGGTCTGTCGCGTGAACCCTACATGAATGGTCCCGATGGGTTTGGAACGGGCGGATCCGACTCAATGCTGGTGCTCATGGCCGATGGCCGCGTGCTTTCAGTCAACAAGCAGACCGATCCTAAGATTCTGCGGCGCATGGCGGCGAAGTCCGACGGGTTGCCGCTCGATGAGTCAGAACCCGGTGAACCGGCTGATCGCCTGTCTCTGGTGGACGACAATGAATTGCAGGCGGGCAACTCGGAAATGGCGGCCGATCAGAATTTACTTCCCGGCGGGGCATTGGCAGAAAACGTCGGGAAGAATGTAATCGATGATGATGACGAGCCCATTGATCCCGAATTTGCCCCCGAAGGCGCAGGCCCTGCCGTGCCACCTCCGCGAAAGATCGACTTGGCTGTATCGCTCAAGCAGCCGATTGTCCGCTTCGACCAGCCGCGATCGAAACCGCTGGAAGAAGTTCTTACGAGTGTGGCGGAAATGGCCGGTACGCGTATCGCTTATGATCGCGATGAATTGGGGCCAGCCGGCGCCCTCTTGAACGAACCCATGGCACTCCGGCTCGATAACACCACGGTAGGCGATATCCTCAGCGGCCTGTTGCGCCCCGTGGGCCTCAGCTTTCGCATCGAAGGCGATCATCTGCGCCTCGTGCGGGCCGAATAGGATTTCAGAATCTGGAATCGTACATTGGCAGGTCGATCAGTGTTCTGAAATTACGTTTTGTGCCACGCTGGCCTTCAATTGCGAAACACTTTTCCCAAAACAACATACGCCGTAGCGAGCAGCCCGATATTGCCGACCCACATGCCCCAGGCTGGCTCGATGATGCCGTCGCGGCTGAGGTTCATCATCAGCAGGACAATCGGATAGTAGCCCAGCAGAATCGGCAGGAAGCAGAGAGCGAAATTCGTCAGGAATTGTCTCCGCGCCTGCACGATTGCGAACGGGCTGCCGATGAGGACAAAGAAAAAGCAACTGCATGACAGAGCCACGCGGCTGTGGATTTCTGTCCGAAGTTTCTGATGACGCTCGATTCGCAGCCGTTCTTTCGCCTCGGCGGCCTGCCGTTCAACTTCAGACGAGAGGCGATCGAAGGCCCCCTCTGAGAGTGCCAGGACGGCTTTGATCACCTGCCGATTGTTGGCTTCCTCGCGTTCTCGCGTCAGTCCGGCAATTTCGCGGCGAAGACTGTCGATCGTCATGTTGCGCGGCGCTCTGAGTGTGTCAGGCGGCGTCGGCATCGGGAGCGGCTGCTCTTCATGCTCGAACGCCAGATCCTCGCCACCAGGAAACTCTGTGCGTCCATCGCGTAATTCCAGCAGCACCTGCTGTGCGCGCATGTCGAATCTTATGGTCGCTTCGCGAGCGGTAATTGTGGCCACTTCGCCATCCGGCAGTCGATAGCGAAATATAGGGCCCACCAGGGTACGTTGCTCAACACGCGACACGATGATTGAGATTCCGTGCGCGGTGTCGCTGTAGCTGCCGTTGGATCGCAACAGATCCAGAAAAATGTCCTCCATTGCCAGAGTGACAATCCGCTCGATCTTTGCCCGTCCCATGGGGATGAACTGGTCGGTCAGCACGAAGGTTCCGAAACTCAGCACAGCGCCCAGTATGAAGGAAGGTTCGAGAACCGTGCGCACGTTGATTCCAGCAGCCTTGATGGCTGTTATCTCGTTGTCCCCAGCCATTCGTCCATACACAATACACACTGTGAGCAGCAGGGTGGCGGGAATCGTGTATGGCAGCAGACTGGGAATGATCCAGGGGGTAATCGCCAGAATCTCCCGCGCGCCCAGACCGTTCTTGGCGGCTTCGCCGGCCACGCCCATGACCACCATCAGCACGGTCAACACGAAAAGGGCCAGTCCAAAGACCCGCAACAGGTCGTTCAGCAGATACCGTTGCAGAATTCGCATGGAAATCGGGCGCGCCGCCAGATAAAGGAAAGACCGGGAAAACGCGTATATGGTTAAGCCCGAAGCCGGTCAAGAGCAAGTCTGGGTCAGGGCCCATTTAATTTTCATGCCGAAACATCTTGACCCGTTTTCTGGATTCGCATAACACACGCGACCTTATCCCGCCTCTGTGGCTCGAATCAGACGCGCTTGAGCAGCCACAGACCGGTCCGTTGGAACCGCAAGGTCACTCGCGACACATCATGAAACCAATGATCTGCACAACCAACGCCGACAGGACGAATGCCCCGCGCCAAACCGGCATGGATGCACCAGAGAATGGCATCCAGGGCGGCCTCACGCTTGTCTTGCCGGCCTACAACGAAGCCCACGCGATTAGCCACTCGATTCTGGCTGCCGTCGCTGCCCTCGGCGAATTCGATATTCCCTGGGAAATCCTCGTCGTTGATGACGGGAGCACCGATGAAACGGCGGCGATCGCCCGCAACGCGGCCAGAGAGTTTCCTCAAGTGCGCGTATTGTCGCTGCCGCAGAACACTGGCTATGGCGCCGCGCTGCGATTTGGCTTTCGCCAGGCGCGGTTCGATCGGCTGGCCTTTACCGACGCCGATGGCCAGTTCGACCTGCGGGAATTGGCGCGCCTCCTGGCCCCTTCGGCCGACTTCGACCTCGTGTGCGGCTACCGAATCGACCGCCAGGATCATTGGACACGAAAACTCTATTCCCGCGGCTACAACCTGGTCGTGCAGACATTGCTGGGGACGCGCGTCCGCGACTGTGATTGCGCCCTCAAAATCCTGCGCCGCGACCAGATCGCCGAACTGCGACTGGAGTCGAACGACTATTTCATTAATGCTGAATTGCTCACCAAGGCCCGCCTGGCCGACCTGTCGGTGACTGAGGTGGGTGTCAGTCACTTCCCCCGTCTCCGCGGAGAGAGCAAAGTTTCGATCTGGCATGTTTTTCCCGTGCTGGCGACGTTGATCCGCTTCTGGTGGTCGCAAGTGCTTTTCTCTCGCCCCGATCTGCAGGTCAAGATTCCTGTCAGTGGCCGCGCTCGCTGGGCCGCGGGCCTACTTCTGGGGCTGATCGCCGTTCTCTTGCTGCTCCCGAATTTGTCGTACCCGTTAATTGATCCCGATGAGAGCCGCTATGCCGAAATCTCTCGCGAAATGCTGGAGTCAGGAGACTTCATTGTTCCGACCCGGTTTGGCAAGCCATATCTCGATAAGCCTCCCCTTTTATACTGGCTGACCGCTGCGAGTTTTCAACTGTTCGGTGTTTCGGAATCATCGGCCAGGTTGGTGCCGGCCTTGGCGGCACTGTTGACCATCATCG
>JAYTRB010000705.1:0-15739 GCA_043746425.1 Planctomycetia bacterium | reverse complement strand
GACGCAGACACGGCGCATAGAATTCCTCCCTCTAAAACCAGTGAAGGACATCATTGACCATGCGCGTGCCTCAGCATTCTATGCCTGGAAGTCGCATTCCGGCAAGGTGCAAAAGCACAAACCGCCGATCGGGGCAAAAGTCGCTACGCGAGCGGGGCGACATTCGCTATAACCTTCGATTCCAGGTTATGCCATGAAGCCCCACCTCTCCGAAACACTCAACTCCCGAACGTTTATCGGCCTGCTGCTCGCGCAGTTCACGGCCACATTCAACGATCAGGCGATTCACATGGTCGCGGTTTTTTATTCCGTCGACATGCTGGTGCGCTTTGTCCACCTGCCGTCGATTGACGAAAAAAAAACCATCGCCCTCGTCACAGCCTGTTTCATTACCCCCTTTTTGCTGTTCTCGTCATACGCCGGTCCGCTCGGCGACCGTTTCAGCAAGCGTTCGGTAATCGTCTTCTGGAAGGTGGCGGAAGTTCTCATGATGCTGGTGGCCCTGCTGGGGCTGAGTCTTCCGCATTGGGTCGCCCCCGCTTCGCCCCATCTGCCGACGCTGGCTATCTGGAGTTCGGCACTCGTCATTTCGACGGTGTTCCTGATGGGCATGCACAGCACGTTTTTCGTCCCCGCCAAAATGGGGGCGATGCCCGAGATTCTGCATCCGGCGATTCTTTCGCGGGGAAACGGAATGCTCGAGGGGACGAGCTTTGCGGCGCAGATTCTCGGTACGTCGACCGGAGGCATTCTGTACGCCCTGCTTAAGGGAGAAATCTCTGCCGGACATCTCAAGCCGGGACGGGAATGGTGGATCGGAGTCTTGCTGGTCAGCCTGGCGCTGCTGGGAACGTTAACGGCGTTCTTGATGCGTCCGATTCCCGCCGCCGCCCCCGACACCCGTCTCTCGTGGAACTGGTGGAAACCGTTGCAGGCCAATCTGAGTATCCTGTGGCGTTCAAAACCATTGACGCTCTCGGTAACCGGAATCGCGTTTTGCGTCTTTATGACATTGTTTTTGCGGCAGACGCTGCTGTATCAAGGAGAATTAAGCAAGGAGTTACACTCGGCGCAAGTGCTCGAAGCGAAGCTCGAAGGCCGGCCGGCCGACGAATTGACGACTTCGCGAATCGATCGACTGCTGGCAAGTGTCCTTCCGGCACGCCTCGAAAAGGCCGTCCAGGAATCAGAATTGCGTGTGGCCTTGCTGTTCGCCGTGGTCGGTCTGGGAGTGGGACTGGGAAGCATTCTGGCGGGCTATCTCTCGGGGCACCGGGTCGAACTGGGTTTGGTGCCGGTCGGCGCGGTGATGATCGTCCTGTTTACCTTTTTACCCGGGGTGCTGAAACACGCACCGGCCATGTTCGTCGCCTCATTGTTCGGCATTGGTTGCGGCGCCGGGTTTTACCTGGTGCCGCTGTATACCCAGTTGCAGTACCGCGCTCCGAAAGAGAGCAAAGGCAATGTCGTCGCGGCAAGCAATTTCCTGAATGTCGTCGGGGGAATCATTTCGGTCGCATTTTTCTATGTGACGGCCTTCGTTCTCGACATGCTGTATAAAGCGACACTTACCGAAGCGAGCGTCGGAAAAGATCCGGGACTCATCGGCGAACTTGTAGAGCAGGCCCAGCAGCAGATGACGATTCCACGCTGCCTGTTTCTTACAACCAGCGTCCTCACCATCGGCGCCATTTACCTCTTACATCGCACGCTTCCCGATTTCTTCTTGCGGACAGCGATCTGGATACATGCCTGGGGCCACAATCGCCTGCGGACGATCGGAATCGAGCACATGCCCACCGATGGCCCGGTCGTGCTGCTGACCAATTGCAGCTCGTTTCGGGCGACACTCGATCTGATTGCCGGCGTCGATCGCTTCCCGCGCGTGGTGCTGGTCGAGCAGGCGCCGCAGCAACGATCGTGGCTGCGAGCGCTTGCGCGAAGGTCGAAGTTGATTTGCCTTCCGGTCGGTGCCGACGCCTCTGAGTGGAGCCGGGCGATGCAAACCGGAATTCGCACGCTCGGTCGCGGAGAGATGATGGCCTTGACGGTCAATCAGCCAGAATGTGCTGCCGAGATTGACCGCCTGATCGCCGCCTGGCGGACGGCTGCACCCAATTCTGTCGTCGTCCCCGTCTATTGCACTGCGGCCCACTGCCCTGAAGCCGAAAATTCGCCACCGAACCTCACCTATCCCCGCGTCATCTTCGGTGAGCCTCTTCCTGCGCAAGTTTCTCTGGCGTCAATACTTGCCGCGATTGAACAGTTGGCGACGATCACTGCCGAAGAATAGCGGGTAGTGAAAACCGGGATTGCGTCGAACGCCTCTTTTCGGCAATGATCCGCTCCCAAGGCTGAAGTGCGTTTCGGACAATCCGGAGGGTCCAGGGATGGACATGTTTGTCGTTCACGGTGGGCGCCCGTTGCGCGGTCGCGTTCGTGTCAGCGGCGCCAAGAATGCCGCCTTACCGATAATGGCGGCCGTCCTGGCCTCTCAGGGACCGACACTGCTCCACGACGTCCCCGACCTGGTCGATGTGAGCACCTTAGGCGAATTGCTGACCGCCCTGGGAGTCGCCGTCAGTCGCGAAGGAGTGCGGCCCCCCGCCATTGGCGATCTTCGTGTCGCCCAAGGCGAAGCAACCGAACCGGCGGCTGAGGTACCCCCCCCCGAAAATGGCGAACTTCCCCTTGAAGAACACCACGTCCATTTTCCCTTCGGCGTGCCAGAAGCCGACAATTCTCCCGATGCGCTCGCCCCCCCGCTGCGTCTGGAAGTGATCGATGAACGTTCCTGCCTGGCCGATTATGAACTCGTCCGCCGCATGCGCGCCGGAATCTGCGTGCTGGGGCCACTGCTCGCCCGTCGTGGCCGCGCCTGCGTCTCGCTTCCCGGAGGCTGCAACATCGGCGACCGGCCGGTCGATCTGCACCTTAAGGGGTTAGCCGCATTGGGAGCCGACCTGCGTATTGAACGTGGCTACATCATGGCTCGTGCAAAACGGCTGCGTGGAGCGCGAATCTATCTGGGCGGACCGTTCGGCAGCACCGTGACGGGAACGTGCAATGTCATGACGGCCGCGGCACTGGCCGACGGAATCACCACGATCGAAGCGGCTGCCTGCGAGCCCGAAGTGGTCGATCTGGGGAACTACCTGAACCAGATGGGGGCGAAAATCACTGGGCTGGGAACCCCTTTCCTGCATATTGAAGGAGTCGATACACTTACGGGCTGCGAACATACGATCATTCCCGACCGGGTCGAAGCGGCCACTCTGATGATTGCCGCGGCGATTACACTGGGAGACGTCGTTCTCGAAAATATCGCCGTCGACCATATGACCGCCGTGGTCGAGAAGCTGCGCGAGATCGGCGTGGCAATCGAAACGGTGGGAAACGCGGCCCGCGTGACGGTCAGAGACGATTTGCAAGCCGCCGATTGCATCATGCTCCCATACCCGGGCCTTCCCACCGACGTCCAGGCGCAGCTCATGGCCCTGCTGACGACCGTTCCGGGAATCAGCATCATCACCGACAAGGTATTTCCCGATCGGTTCATGCACGCTTCTGAGCTGGCGCGAATGGGGGCTCCGATTCGTCGCGAGGGCCCCAGTGCGATCATCAACGGAGTTCCCGCCCTCAGCGGGGCCAGCGTCATGGCCTCAGACCTGCGTGCCTCGGCCGCTCTGGTCCTGGCTGCGCTGGCCGCCCAGGGCGACTCGGTCGTCCGCCGGATTTATCACCTCGACCGCGGCTACGATCGGCTTGAGCACAAGCTGAATGACTTGGGCGCCGGCATCGTCCGCGCTGAAGACGCTCCCTGCAACATGCCCGCCAGTCTCTCGATCAATTCTGCGGATGTCCTGCCTGTCGATGATGTCGATCACGCCCTCCGCGGACCGAAATGGCTGCGCTCACGCGAGAATCTGCGGATCCACGCGCCCGAAGAGACAACGTAGGCCAGGCTTTTCATCGCCTGACCGAAGCCCATACAATCGGGCATGATGACCCCCCGCGAACTGGGAAGCATTTATACGCCACGGTCGATCGCGCATCGCATCGTCGGCGCGTGCCTTGAGCGCTGGTCGAGTACGACGCGAACGGCTTCCCATCAGTCGCAAGGTCAGTGCCGGGTGCTCGATCCGGCATGTGGCGACGGGGCGTTTTTACTGGAAATTTTCGACGAGTTGTGCCGGCGGTACAGCGATGAAACAGGCACTCAGCTCCAGGCCCTCGATCGAGCGGGGCTGGGCGACGGGCCTGAGTTCCGCCTCCATGTCGTTCGCAATCACCTCTTCGGCGCCGACATCGACCCACCGGCAGTCGCCGCATTGCAGGCCCGGCTGCTCGAACGAATCTCGGCAACCGGCGAACTTGCGGCGCTGGCGAGGGCAGTCGTTGAGTCGAATATCCGATGTGGAGATTCGCTGGCCGGTTCCGATTTCTCCCCAAAAAATGGTCGGCAACCTGCATTTGGCAGCCCGATCTCAAGCGAAGTTCCAGAGCCATTGTCCGCGATTGACTGGCGTCGCGACTTTCCGGCGGCGGCCGCGGCGGGGGGATTCGATGTTGTCGTCGGAAACCCCCCGTATCTTCGCGAACGGAATGCCAAACCACTGTTCGATTCGCTGGCCATCACCGATCTGGGGCGGCAATGGCGCGAGGCGCGGATGGACTTGTGGTACTACTTCGTTCATCGCAGCCTCGATTTGCTTCGCCCTGGCGGGATTCTATCGTTCATCGTCAACAGCTACTGGATGTCGTCACGCGGGGCCAGCCGGTTAATCGACCGCCTCGAGTGCGAAACGACGTTTGAAGAAATCGAATTGTTCAGCAACGCCGTTGTCTTCAAGGCGGTCGCCGGCCGGCACATGATTTTTCGGTTGCACAAACGCGACCTTTCACCGACCAAGCAACCGCACACCGACGGCCGTGCCGGCCAAACGTGCCGCATCGTCATCTCCCCGCGCCCCGCTACGGGTCGCCCGAGAAAAAATGCCAAACCCTCGACCGAAGAACGGCTGAAAGAGTACGCCGTTCCCCTGGCCGAGCTGTTCCAGAACGGGCGACTCGTGGTTGCCCCCGCCGACCCGGCTCAGAGCGTCTTTCAGAATCGATCGATGCTGGGCGAGCATTTTGGCACACGCCAGGGAATGGCCGAGAACCCGCCGGCAATCAACTGCAGACTGGCTCGTGAGTTTCCGGGCCACTACACGATTGGCGAAGGAGTCTTCGTGTTGCATGCCGAGGAAATTGAACGCCTGCATCTTTCGGCAGCAGAAAAGACGCTGTTGCGGCCGTATTATGAAACGACGGCCATCGGCCGATACCGAATTGTGGATGAACCCACGCACGCGGTGTTGTATCTGACTCACCGTACCGCGCCGCGTCTCGACGATCTTCCGAACATTGCAGCCCACCTTGAGCGTTTTCGGCCGATTCTCGAACGGCGGCGCGAGACCCGCGCGGGAAAATGCGCATGGTGGTGCCTGCACTGGCCCCGTGCCGAAGAGATTTTCAATTGTCCTCGCATTCTCAGCGTACAGATGGGCGAGCGTCCCCAATTCGCTTTCCCCGAGCATCCCACCTACGTCGGTTTCTCGATCAATCTGATTCTCACAGGCCCGACAAGCGGCGTTTCGCTCGACGCGCTCACTGCGATCCTGAATTCTGATCTGGCACAAAGCTGGTTCGAGCGCCACGCCAAACGCCGCGGGGTGCACCTGGAAATCAATGCCCACCTGTTGCAACAGTTTCCGCTGCCGGGGCGCGACGAATCTGTTGAACTGCGGCTTGGCAACCTGGTGCGCGCACGGCAACGGGCGGCAGAGTCAGACTGCGACGACATCGAGAGTGAAATTGAAGAGAGCGTCAGACAACTGTATTCGCATCCCGCGATGCAGCCATCAAACCCCTCGGGCCGTGGGTAGGAAATATTCCGCCGGAAGACTGAACGTCGCGCCCGTGCATTGCGAGAGGCGAGTGAAAAGAACCGGCCGCAGCCCAGACACCCAGTCAGCGCCGCTTTTCGGAGAGATCAAAGCCTTTCAAAAGGCGGCGCAGCGTGTCTTCCATCTGCGCCATCGGGCGGGCAGTTGTCTTGGCATCGGCGAATGTACCGGTGACGTCTACGCCGATCCAGCCTTTGGTAAGCTCATTGACCGTTTCACGGAGAATCGGGACAGGCCATTGGAACCGGCCTGTCCGCGAATAGAATTTGAGATTCAGATTGCCATCGAAGTTGACTGTTCCACGCCCCACCAGGCTCATCGAGTTTCCGACCAGCTCGATGCCCTCAAAATGCACGACTCCGCTGCCAATCTCGAACACGAATCGCGCGACATCGAACGCCTTGTTATCAGAGGGAACGAGTCGTAACACATCGAACAGCCGCACGATGACCGGAAGTTCATAGAGCGCCGCCCGATTGATGACCAGATTTCCTGAACCACTCAGGAGTTTCGGATTGGTTCCCACCCCTTTGAGGTTGAGCTTGCCGTTGACCTTGCCAGACAGCTTGTCGTATTTCGCCATGTACAACTGGGCATACCGTTTCAGTTCCCCTTCTTCAAGATTCATCCACACCTGATAACGCATCGGGTCGCCCAGTTTGACCTCGGCATCAAGCGACAGCAGGCCGTCAATGAACCGCGCCGAGATTCTTTTCGATGGATCGGCCCGGTCGCGTTCGGGGTGCTTCGACTGCGGCGGCGACCCCAGCACGAGTCGGGCCCCATTGATGCTGGCTGGCCCCTTGATATTCTTCAGTTGAAAGTCGAAGACTTTGACCGACATCAGATCAATTTCGCCCGTCCCCACGGCCTGTTCTCCATCCCAGGTGCCGCGAAACGAGGCCTGACCGTGCATGTCTTTCAGAACCACCCCGGCGTCGATCGTCGTACCCGAATAAACCGTGATCGTATCCCAGGCAGCCGTGACAGGATAATCGCCCCCCAGCTTGCCGCGAAATTCGAGGAACCCCGAAATCGACTGCTTGCCCCGCGGATTGAGGGTATTGACGATGCGCCATAAATCATTCGAAAGCAGTGATTTGCGGAACTGAGCCGTCGCTTCGAGGTCATCGACGTTCATCGTGTCGAGCGTGACACGCCACTGACCATCGCGATCGTATTGGGCCGTTCCGGCTTTTACCTGAATCGTCATGCCGTCGTGCCGACCCAGAAATGATTTGATATGCACCTGCTCGCCGTCATAGCTCAAACGCGCGGCCACATCGCTGATGGTGAACGGAAACGATTTCAGTGTGATCTGGGCGTCGATGAGCTGCGCATCGAGGCGCGCCAGTCGCGGCCCTTCACCGGGGCCGGGCGACCAAAACAGCCTTCCCGAGACGTTGAGCCCTCCTTTGGGGTCGAATTCCTGCCAGACGAAGCGTGCATCCGCCGGAAGGGCCGCCAGAAGTTGCTGGTCGAAGGTAGCGCCGGCGAGCGCAAAAACCAGCTCAAGTTCGTTATGTCCGCGATCGTCGGGGCCGAACGCGCCGCGCCATTTAACCTCTGCCGGGCCATGACGTCCCTGAAAATCCTGGAATGTCCATTCGTCGCCCGATTTGTGAAATTCGCCGTTGACGTCTGTTACCGGAAACGGAAACGCCACACAGTGGACGCTACCATTTTTGAGGCGGCCGTCGACGGTCATTAAGAGCTGCTGATCGAGACCAGGCCGCCGTTCGAGCAAAACTCGTCCTTCCAGCTCGCCCTGAACCTGCAACTGATCGATCACTGTTCGGAGCTTCTCGGGACAGGCCGCGCGCAGTCGATTGTCGATGGGAATGCCGGCAGTCTGGATGACAATCTCAGAGGCCGCTTCGGGCCCTGGATTCTGGCTGTGTCCCGAGAGTGAGACTTTTTGCGTCCCGGCGCGGCCCTCGAGGGCCATGTGGACCTGTTCGCCCCGCTGTGTGACGGTTCCCTCGATCTGTTCGACGCGATAGGGAAACAACGCGTGCGTGACCGACACGTTTTTGACCGAAATCTGGCAGTCATGTTCCCAGCGATCGAGGCCGTTGAATTCGAAATGCGCTCGCATGTCGACTTCACCAGAGGCATGCAGTTCGCGGTGAATCTTGCGCAGCGTGCCCCGCAACAGCCCGGGAACCCGTTCGTCGAGAGGCAGGCTGACAATTTCCAGATCGAACTCGGCCGGATGTACGGCGCCCTGCTCAAGCAATCGTCCTCGTTCGAGCCTCAAGCGGGTCGAGCCGCTCAAGGCCGAGAATTCACGCACCAGAATCTGCTCGTTTTCGATATCGATGTCGCCCCGCAGTTCGCGAAGCGGATACGGGACCGGGGGCGTTTTCAATTCGCCGTCCAAAACGTGAACAGAAAGCTTATATTCAAACTCGGCTCCCGGGCTCCAACGCGCGACTCCAAATTTGAGATCGGCGACAGCCGACAAGCCCATGAGCGAGACGGCATTGTCCGACAGGCCGATTGGTTCAGCCGGCCCGCGGGGCGCTTGGGAAGAGGTCGCGGGCCACGCGGGAGGCGAATCGTCGGGGCTGGGCGCTCCGAAGGCAGAGAGTCTGTCGAGCACGGTCGCAAGACGCGCCGACCCTGCGCGATACGTCGGTGAAACATGTGCCGCGAGCTGCGACAAGGCGCCATCCACCGCCAGATGCTTGACCGTGCCCGTCAGATCCCACGTCCCTTCGTCGATGTACCAGCTGCCTTCGGCGGTAATCTCGTCGGCGGCCGCGAATTTTGCCGCCGCCTTGAATAGGAACTGTCGCGCTCCCTTGGGAATCATTTGCAGGCGGATGTCGTCGAAGGTCGTCGTCACCCCCGGCCCTGTTGCCGACTCATGGAAGACTAACGTCATTGTCATCCGCTCGGCATGAAATTCGGGAATGACATTCCTGGGCACCTTGAGCGGAGAAAGCTTTTGAATATTCCACACACCGTCGGCGTCGCGCTCAAGGTGCAGATGGCACTTGTTCCAGCGCACGATCTGCATTGGCGTTTGCGGGTCGGCCAGGTGCTCACGATCGACCGTCAGAACGGCCTGGGCGATGTCGAGCAATGGCGAGTGCCCATCGGCCCCCTTCAGACTGAGATCGTAGACGTGGATCCGTCCCTGATAATCGAACCGTGCCCGCGCGATGCTCACGTCCCATTCGGGGGCCACCTCGTGAATGCGGGTCAGCAGCGCTTGTCGCAGAATTTCGTCGCTCGCGGTCCAGATAAAATAGGCGTACCCTCCCCCGACGGCCGCTCCGATGAGCAGCAGGATAAAGACCCACTTGAGCGTTTTGCGCAGCGTTTTCATGTCAGGGTTTGCACCCTCGGCAGGCGTTTGCCCCACAGCCAGCGGCAGCCGACGGCCGTAAGCACAAGCAGCGCATACTCCGCGGGCAGGCGATACCGAACCGAACCAATGAATATCATGTGGACGAGCCCGAAATAGACCACCGGCCCGGCCGCCAGCAGCCACGTCCAGCGTTCCCGACGCGATTGCCATAACCCGACGGCGGCCAGAATCAGGAGGGGCATCTCAAACAGGCCCACACCCACAGAAATCACCCAGTGGTTGAATTGCCCCGCATTAGGAAACGGATTGATAAACCGCTTCAGCTTTTCCAGGGCCAGCTCGATCACGCGCCGGGGGTGAGCGTGAACGAATTCGATCGCCGCCCGGCGGTAATGACGGTCGGCTTCATATTCAAATTCGGGATTGCCGCGCTGCGCATACCACCCTTCGGTTTCGACAAACCACATATCGCTCTCGCCAGTAGCCTGCGGCGAAAGCCCGTCATACAGACTGGGCCCGACCCATAGCGTCGTCGGAATAAAATGCCCGGTGACGCGGTAGTTGCGGATCGTCCAGGGGGCCAGCGCGAGAGCCAAACCGGCAATCAGCACCACGGCCAGAAGGAACCGTTGTCTAGGTTGCGGCGCGGTAAATACATAAACCAGCGAAAAGGCAGGGGCGACGAGAAGCCAGGTAGGGCGGACGAGCGTCGCCAATCCGGCCAGCAAGCCAGCCGAGAGAGCCATGCCGATTGATCGATGACGCGCCCTGCCTGTGAGCGCCATCGACGGCGCCTGCGCCAGTTTCGTCAGGGCCACCAGACTGGCGAGAAGCGTCACCGCGAATACTGTCTCACTGAGCAACAGCACGCTGAAGACAATGAAGATGGGCGAAACTGCCGCCAGAAAACAGGCGATCAACCCGGCGGTTGGGTCGACCAGCTCACGACCCAGCCAATAGACCAAGCCGCACGCCAGAGTTCCCAGAACGGCCAGCAGCAGGCGGATCCGCAACAGATCAGAACCGCACAGCTTGATGGCCCCGGCCAGAACCAGCGGAAAGCCGGGCATCCGTTCGACAAACCGCGGCGGATCGTACACCGCATAGTCTTCACCGTGCTCGATGTGCAGCGCCAGTTTCCAATACCCCGCGGCATCTCCTTCGATCAAGCACAGGCGGCCGGGCGTTTTTTCGACCCAGTGTTGCACGGCGACGGCCGCGACGATCCGTAGCGCCAGCGCCCCGGCAAGAATGCACGGCCACCACGGCAGTCTGGAGCAACACGCGAACATGGAATTCTCGTAAGTGGCAAAAAGCGCGGGATGGTACGCCCCTTGCCACAGGGGGGTCAATACCAAGAAAGCCAGACCAAGGGTGCAAGTGTCGGCCAAGCCCTCGGAGATTGGCGGTTCAGTCTCAATGCTTTTGCACTAAATAGGTTACGCTGCGTCACCGATTCCAGACCACATTCGCAATAGTGAGAATTCGATTTCGACTGCACAGACACGAATTGTTCTGCCGAGTCGTTGTTTATAGAATTTCCCATGAGACAATCCGCCGCTTCTGCGGATTCCAGACTGTCGGGACGTATCGCACAAGGTGCATCGCATGGCCAAAAGCGGATCGCGTAAAAAGCTCCCCAAAGAAATCGCTGTCATCAACGCCGACAACTGCACTGGGTGCGAAGCGTGCCTGGAAGTTTGTCCGGTCGATTGCATTTACAAGGTTTACGGTGAAACGATTTCGGTCTTGCAGACGTGGTGCGAAATCGATGTCGAGCGCTGTGTCGGGTGCGAAGTGTGCGTGCACGTGCCGACGAAGAAAAGCGACCCCTACGAATTGACGGTCTGCCCCTGGAACGCGATCGAAATGATTCCGACGGTCGAAGTTGCTCAGGCTGTTGCCGCCAAGGGCGGCCCCCCCGATTACATGCTCAAGCACTGGGATCGGCTCGTCGTCCCCGCGCAGCGAATGGCCGAACTCGCCGCCTCGTAACGTGTGCTCGTAAGCTGCCCGCTTGTCGCGTGCGCCAAGCAGTCGGCATGTTTGAACCCAATTCATTGCCGAATGACTTCGAACGCGCGGTATCGAGTTCTGCTCACCGACCGGGCGTGGCCCGACACGACGATTGAGCGAGAGATTCTTTCGCCGGCCGGGGCCGAACTCATTGAAGCGGCCGACACCAGCCCGGCGACTCTTTGCGGCTTGGCAGCCGGTGCCGATGCCATTGCCACGAATTGGGCGAGCGTCTCAGCAGAAGTCGTTCATGCGGCCCCTCGCTGCCGCGTGATTTGTCGCACCGGCATCGGTCTCGACAACATCGCGGTGGCGACGGCGACCGAAATGAAAATTCCGGTCACGAACATACCCGATTATTGCGTCGAGGAAGTCGCCGACCACGCCTTGGCCCTGCTCCTGGCCTGCGCCCGCAACATCGCGTTTTTTCATGCGCGCACGAAACGGGGCGAATACCGGCTGCAAGCGGCCCGTTCGATGCCGCGCTTGCGCGGGAAATGCCTGGGCCTGCTGGGCCTCGGCCATATCGGCCGCAACCTGGCGGGTAAAGCGCGCGCCTTGGGGTTAGATGTCATCGCCCATACGGCATCCGGAAACGATCATGGCACCGGATGCCACATGCTGCCTCTCGATGAACTTCTCGCCCGCAGCGATTTTGTCTCTTTGCATGCACCGCTTCAGCCCGCAACCCGGCATCTGCTCGGCCTGCCGCAGTTTGAGAGAATGAAGCCCTCGGCGTATTTGATCAACACGGCGCGGGGAGGCTTGATCGATCATGAAGGCCTGCGGGTAGCGCTCGAGCGGAACCTGCTCGCCGGAGCGGCCCTCGACGTCTTCGACCCTGAACCCCCCGATCTGTCGACGCCCCTGATGCAGGACGAACGCGTCATTGTTACCCCGCACGCCGCGTTCGTCTCGCACGAATCACTGGTCGAACTGCGAACGCGAGTGGCACAGCAGATTGTCGACGTCTTGTCGGGACGTCGACCTGAGGGCGTCGTGAATCCCGAGATCTATTCACGGCCATAGGGGCGACAAAGACGACGGATCGACGATGGAAGGTGATGCTTAAGCCACTGCGGAAGCTCACGTTGCCTGTGAAGCACGCCGAAGAGCTGCTGCAAATTCTCTGGCGCGAGAGAATCTCAGCTGCTCGCCTCATGCCAACCTACGACCATGCGACGACAGCCCTGTTCACCAAGGGCCGCTGGCGCTAGCCGTACCCGGTATATGGTTGAGCCAGCGCGCAAGGTTACTCTGAGACCAACGCCAGCACGCATAACTGAGTAATCTGCGCAGACTGGCACTATTGCAGACGATTTGGTTCCTGTCAGTTGGGGGAAAGTACTTCTCGAAGAGCCCGATCGACGGTTGCACAGGGATGACGGACACCCTTATCGAAAATGGTCGCCGGCCGCACGGGTATTGGCGCATGGCGGCAAATTGGCAGGCTTCTTCAAGTCTGCCGCGGAACACGAGCCACCGGCGAGCGTGGCTGCGCCCGGCGAACGGGCGTTCGCGCGTTCGCGGGGCAGGCCAACCCATCTTGACACGCTGGATGATTTCCGGGTATCACCCGCTCCCAATTCCCCCCTCTTCTTTACCCCTCTGAAATCTCACTTCGTTCCCGTTCGCGGCAGCGCTCGGTTGCCGATGCGCCCGTGCTGGTGTTTGCACCACGCACGACGCCACTCGACAAGCGCGGCTGTGGGCAACGGCGATCGCCATTCCTGATTTTACACCGGTTCGTCATGTCAAATGCCAGTCTTCCCAACGACGGCCAACGCGACTCTCAGGCCAGTTCCTCAAAAAAGGGAGCAGGACTGCGCGCTCTGCTTTCGCCGGCAAAACTGGCGTTTGTGATAGGAATCGCTGGCGGGCTGGCAGTGATTTCGTGGGGGGTGGTGACTCTGACTCGGCCGCTGGAAGTCTCGCCAGCTTCCCAGCTCCAAGCGGCGCTGGAGCAGCTCGACGAGAAGCACGATCAGACGGCGCGGCGAATTGCCGGGATGCTTCAAGACCAAGGGTATCAGAATCACGATTTTCCCGGTGCGGTGGCATTCGTGCTGGGAATCTGCGCCTTTCGCGAGGCCAACCTGTACGACGACATGGCGCGCGATCGTCGGTTTGAGTCGGCGGCGAGCTTCCTGCGTGAGGCCAAACGTCTTTCAATTCCCGATGAACGCCGGCCCGAATGGGCTTTCGCATATGGAATCAGTCTGCACCGAATCGGCGTGGCCGACGAAGAACTGCTCAATGAGGCCGTCCGCACTTACCCACCAGGAAAGCACGAAGCGGGCTTATTGCTGACTCAAGTCTACATGGAAAGCCGCGTGAAAGCCAAAATGGAGCAGGCGCTTGAGCTGAACAGACAACTCCTCGAAGATGCGACTCTGAAAGCAGAAGACCGCGACAATGCGTGGCTGCAGCGCGCCCAGATTCTGCTGGCGCTTGACCATCGCGAAGAGTCGGAACTGGCCCTGGCCAGGGTTTCGCGCGAGAGCGCGCACCGGCACGGCAGCGCCATTTTGCGGGCCCAGACCCAGATGGCCGACGGAAAGTATCGCGAGGCGCTGCGCGATCTTGACCCTCTGTCGCGCGATGTCGGGCTCGAACGAAATTACCCAGCGCAAGCCCAATACTTGATGGGAGTGTGCGCCGAGAAGCTCGGCGAACTGGAAAACGCGGTGGCCTACTATCAGCGCACGACCGAACGTTTCGAGCAATCGCATGAGGCCCTGGCCGCGCGGGTGGGGGCCGCGGCCACGCTGCAGAAGCTGGGCCGCAATGAAGAGGCACTCGAAAACTACGCGCTGGTTCTGCGTTCGCTTTCAAGTCCGGAAAATTTTCGCAATCGCTGGATCACCCTGAAGAAACTGCAAGAGGCGACGATTGACGCCTGGAATTCGTGGATGGAGCATCATTATTACGATGAGGCGATTGCGCTGGCCGACATCATGAGCCCGCTGCTTCCGCGGGAACAGACGCTTGAACTGTCGGCCCGTGCCACACAGCGCTGCGCGCAGCACTTCGAAGCCGAGGTGGCCAAACTTCCTGAAGACCGACAAACCGCACTCCACGACGAAATCGAAACGCGCTGGAAGCGGTCGGGACAGGCGCATGCAAAGTTGGCCGATAACCGGCGATCAATAGCCGATCAGTACGCCTCGCTCTGGACGAGCGCCGAAGATTTCATCAAGGGGCAGGATTTCGAGAGTGCGATTGAAAGGCTGAATCTGTTCGTCGCCGAACGGACGTCGAAACTGCTGCCTGCCGCGCTCGTGCGCCGCGGACAATGTTTCATGAACCTCGGGCGAATGAACGACGCCCTGCGTGATTTTCAAGATTCGATCAGCGTTAATCCCACTGACCCGGTGGCCTTTCAGGCGCAATACCTCGTCGGGCAGTGTCACCTCGAATGTGACGAACTCGACAAGGCCGAACTGGCCTGGCGAAAGATTCTCGAATCCGCCGACCTGACCCCGACTGCCGTTGAATGGCGGATGGCCCTTTTTTCAATGGGTAAGCTGCTGTATGACACGGCCGACCGAGGGCAGCGCAAAGCGGGGCAGGTGGTGCAGACCGGACTGGTGGTGAACGCCGACCAGCAGGCGGCCGAACTGGCCCGTTTCGACGAGGCCATCTTGCGGCTGGAAGAGTTCCGCGATCGATATCCCATGGCGCCAGAGACGGCCGAAGACCGGTTCCTCCTGGCGATGGCGCTGCAGAAAAGCGCGAAGATTCCCGAGTCTCGCTGGAAGCTGGCCGAGACCGACATCGCCCGCGGCGAATTCCGCAGGCAAATGCACGAGCGACTCGACCGCGCCATCAAAGAACTGCAAGTCGTGCAGGGGCTGCTCTTGTCGCGACAGGGAAGCGGGCAGCTCGATCAGCAGGGACAAGCCACGCTCCGCAACTGTTTTTTCGAGATTGCCAACTGCCAATACCTGCGGGGACGGTTTGAAGCGGCGATTGCCGCATACAGCACCAGTGCCGGACGATATCAGAATGAACCCGATTCGCTCATTGCCTACGTCCAGATCGCCAACAGCTACGACCACCTCAAAAAGCCTGCCGAAGCCATGAGCACTCTGGCCCAGGCACAACTGATTCTGAAACAACTTCCGGAGGAGGCGTTTTCGAATTCACCTTCGGCGATGTCTCGCGAAGACTGGAAACGCTGGCTCGACTGGGCCATGAAACTCCGCAATTGACTTCCCCCCCTATTGCCAGAAACCAACATGCCTCCCGCATTCGACTTCCTAAAAACCTTTGGCGATCGACACGCCTGCTTTGCCGAGTTGCTCGAACTCTCGAAACGTCAGGTCGATCTCGTTGAAGCCGACGACTATACGCAACTGCTGGGGTTGCTCAGCGGGAAACAGCAGATCATCGGCCGCCTCGAAGCCATCGGCAAGCTGCAGCCCCGATTGTGGGACGACTGGCGCGCCGA
>JAYTRB010000704.1:0-2290 GCA_043746425.1 Planctomycetia bacterium | reverse complement strand
CAGTCCACGAATCCCCGAACGATCGAATCGCGGAGCGACGATTTTTCCTTCAATAGCGAGCGCCCGATTGCCGAGCATTCCCACGAGGAGTCCGGCATCGGGATGGAGAAACGCGGCGGCAAGCCAGCCCGGGGAAGCCTTTCCGGGAAGAGGTTGCCACGAGCTCCCGCCGTCTTTGGTCGAATATGCGCCGCTGGGATCGCTTCCCATGCCCTCGCCCACAACGACCCCATCTTCAGGAGAAAAGAACTGAATCTTGCGGATCCGCGGCAAAATCACTCTCGCAGTGACGCTCTTTGCCGGTGTCGGAACTGCGGAAGTTTTTCCCCGTCCCGCTTCTTGTGCGATCGCCGCCGAAGGGGCCACAATCGGCCGCCATGTCTGTCCGCCGTCAATCGTCTTTAAGATCACGCCGTACGAGGCGCGTGTGAAGGGCATCGTCCCGCCCCCTGCGACCCAGCCAACCTGATCGTCTAAGAAGCAGACCGAACGGAGCGGGCAATTCACCCCGCTGGATTGCAATGACCAGGTTTTTCCTCCATCGGCGGAATGCCAGACTACGCCCTGATCGCCAACCGCCCAACCGCGCTGGCTGTTGATAAACTGAACGTCATGCAGGTTGGCATCGTCTTCAATCGGCAGCGGCCCGCGATTTGTCGTGGCGGTTGCTTCTGAAGCCTGCAATCGTTCGGCCGCGGCGAGCGCAGAGCAATGAGAAAGGAAGACAACGGCCCAAGCCCATACAAATTGACGCAAGGCCGTCTTCTCTGCCCATTTGAACCTCGCCAGGCATTTCGGGAAGCCCGCGCACCAAGTCACGATGCTGCGGAATCCAATGGCGTTTTGCACACCCGCGTCATCCGTCTGCCATCGTCTCTGCCGCGGCATGTTTCGCTCCACAACCGGTCGCTTGCCCATCTGAAAACCGGGCGGGACTGTAGCAAATCGTGCTGTTTGCAGGAGGACCGGTTGTGGAAGGTGGCCTTGGTACGATATTCGCGTCTGTGATATAAGCCTCGCGCGTCACGCCATGACAATTTCGTTGAGCGAAGAGAGGCTGCCCCGCCCCATGTGGATAGCTGGCTGGGCTGTGACTCATTGCACTATGAGTCTTTGTGACAGGACGAGCCCCACGACCTATGAAAGACTTAGAATGACGCCCTTGTCTGATCCGGTTCAGAAATCGAAGCCCCTCGCCAAGTGGATGAAGTTCCTGTTGCGGTTCGTGGCAGTCTTCAACGTCCTGGCCGGACTCTTCATGCTGATCGGCTATCACGAAACCTACAAAATCATCGGGATGGAAAAACCGGAAATCAGTTTCCCAATGCAATTGGTGGGAATTCTGGTGGCGTTGTTCGGGGTGGGATACTACCTGGTAGCCAAAAACCCGATTGAGAACCGAAATCTCTTGGCGCTCGGTTTCTGGAGCAAGTTTCTGGGTTCCTGCCTCGGTACTGGGTACGTCATCCTCGACAAACTGCCGCTGAGTTTCGTCGCGGTCTACTTCTTCGCCGATGTCATCTATTTGCCCCCCTTCTATCTCATCATGCGGCGGCTGTATGCACTGGCTCGCGAGCGCGACTCGGCCGGCAAGCCATAGCGGCAATGTGCAGTTGCATTGGCGTCAACGGTGCAGGCTTGTTCCCCGGCCGACGCCACTGAGATCGCGGCACTCATCGCCGTCAGGATTCCCCTGGATCGCGAATGTGATATAAACCAATTCCTGGCAGCCCCTTGACGAATTAATCGGGCGGCCCGAGTCTGTACCCACTTCCCCGGCTTTTATCACCCGATCCACAGATATGTCTACCATCCGTGTTGGTAACGGTGCAGGTTTCTGGGGAGACAACCTCGACGCCCCGCGTCGGCTGGCCGAACAGGGCCAGCTCGATTACCTGACGCTCGAATACCTTGCCGAGTTGACTTTGTCGATTCTCGCGCATCAACGGACGCGGGATCCGCACGCGGGATTTGTCGGCGATTTTCTGACTGTCCTCGAAAACCTTGTCCCCTCGCTCGCCACACAACCGAATCTCAAAATCGTGACCAATGCCGGCGGGATGGCGCCGCAGGAGTGCGCCCGCCAGGCTGTGGCAATTCTCAGCCAGGCCGGCTTGGGATCGATTCGAGTCGCGGCCGTCTCCGGCGACGACTTGCTGCCCCGAATCGACGAATTGCTTGCCGCTGGCGAGTCTTTTACGAATCTCGATACCGGCGCTGCGTTCGGCGAGATACGTCCGAAAATCGGAAGTGCAAATGCCTATCTGGGTGCAACGGGAATCGTGGACGC
>JAYTRB010000703.1:0-1687 GCA_043746425.1 Planctomycetia bacterium | reverse complement strand
CGCCCGCATTGGGCAAGGCGGCTGGTAAATCGAAAGGCCGAGTCCCGGCAACAGCGCCCGAGGGCAATTGAGCGACACACAGCCATGCGAATCGCCGTCGTCAGCGACACGCACGGACATCTCGCTTCGACAAGCGCTGCCGTCCGACTGATCGCCAAACAGGATGTGTCTGCCGTTCTGCACTGCGGCGATATCGGGTCGCCAGCGGTTGTGCCGCTGTTTGCGGGCTGGCCGGCACACTTCGTGTTCGGAAACGTCGACGACAACGAGGGAGAGTTGGCCGAGGCCATTGAACTGGCGAATCAAACCTGTCATGCGCGATTTGGAAATGTGGAACTAACCGGTCGAAAAATCGCCTTTCTGCACAGTGATGACTATGAGCTGTTTGACGAGGTTGTGAATTCGGGCAAATGGAATCTTGTCTGTTACGGACATACCCACCTGGCAGAACAGCATCGCGTCGGGTCCACACTCGTTTTGAACCCGGGTGCACTGTTTCGCGCCAACCCGCGCACAATTGCCATTGTCGACCTGAATGCGCTGACGGCGAGGCACCTCTCGGTCGAGCCGTGAGCTCGGCCTGAGAGAAGACTGCCAGAGCCTGGGTTTCTGCACGGCTGGGCTGTGCGCGACATCGCTCGAGGCTGCCACCGCCTTCCCTCAATGGCTGCTTATGGCCCGTCTTGACGACTGCTTAGCACTCGGCCCGCTTGGGACTAAAAGATGGGGGTCACTTCGTCGTATTCGTGGCCGTCGATTCGCGTGCGCCGCTTCTGCCTGACAAGGCCCTCGTCGGTGCCTCAATGCTCAACGTTGGATCGCCCAGCAACACAAGAGTCTGTCCTGACTTCAGGAAAAAGGGGCTGCGCTCAAGCACTTTGAATCGGGGGGGTAAGACGCTTGCCAGTTGTGCATATTCCCCTTCGGTCGTCACGAGAAACGCACTTCCCGCGGATGCATCCAGAAAACGGGTCGCTGCGTTCGTGTCGGCAAGCATTTCGATGCGATCATTGCAATAGTACACCAAGCCCGGACGAAAATACCGGAATACGCCGATCCGGGCGCCATCTACCGGCCGGTGGCGATGAATCGTCTCGGCGAACGGCGGAGTATTCTGGTGTCGGTCGACCTGCACCGCCGCCACACCGAACAGGGTCAGCATGAAGGCGACGGCAGCCGCGGTGAGGCTTCCCAGGGCGAGGGCGATGTGCCGCCGGTTGGCAAAGTAAATGCCCAGCGCGGCTCCCGGCAGAAGCGGCAATCCAGCCAGTCCTAAAAGCCGTTCCTCGGGCAAATAGATTTGCGCTATGATCGGCGTCACAATCAAAATGCCCAAGCCGGTTAAGCCCACCGTCCCAAACGCCACGTTGCGGGCGATTTTGCCATAAATGTTGGCGTCGCGGATCCAGCGATCGAGAAAACCGGCGATGAAGAGTGCCAGGGCCGGGTACGCCGGGACGACATAATGCGGAAACTTCGTGCTCGCCAGTGAGAAAAAGCCGACCCAGACGACGACCCAGGAAAAAACAAGGAGATCGGCCGGTCGCCAGCGTGCTTCTTCTCGCGTTCGCCGCCGAAATTCGATAACGCCGGGGCTCAGAAAGATGATCCAGGGGAAAAAACCGACGCAGATGGCCGTAGGATAGAACCAGAGCGGACCCGCATGATTGTCCATCGGATTCGTGAA
>JAYTRB010000702.1:0-2388 GCA_043746425.1 Planctomycetia bacterium | reverse complement strand
CGCCGAGACTTGCGGTGGTAAAATCCTGCGTTACTCTAAGAGGCGCAGGTTTCGGGCAAGATCGAATATCTTCAGGGATGTACCAGCGATGCGCGACTTTGAGTACGAAGCCCCCACCTCATTGGCCGAGGCGGTTCGGGTTCTTTCCCAGCACAACGGCAGAGCGCGCCCGCTCGCCGGTGGAACCGATCTCATCGACCAGATTCGCATGGGTCGGCATCAACCGCTCGTCGTGGTCGATATTAAAAAGATTCCTGAATTGATGACGCTGCAACTGGCGGCGACCGGTTTGCGCGTGGGCGCGGCCGTTCCCTGCTACCGCATCTATGGCGACGCGCGCATTTCTGAGACATACGCAGCATTGGCCGACAGCGCTCGAATTATCGGCGGCATTCAGATTCAGAGTCGGGCCAGTATCGGGGGCAACCTTTGCAATTCAGGGCCTGCAGCCGACTCGACTCCGTCATTGATGGCCTTGGGTGCGGTCGCCGTCATTGCCGGTGCAAAAGGCCAGCGCGAAGTGGGCGTCGAGAAGTTCTGCACCGCTCCTGGTAAAAACGTCCTCGAGCCTGGCGAATTCCTGGTCGAACTGCGGTTCCCTCCGCGTCCCAGTCACAGCGGCTCGCATTACCGGCGGTTCATTCCCCGTAATGAGATGGACATTGCCGTGGTGGGTGTGGCCGCGT
Organism: Planctomycetia bacterium; assembly: GCA_043746425.1. GTDB lineage: Bacteria > Planctomycetota > Planctomycetia > Planctomycetales > Planctomycetaceae > JACQFH01. The sequence goes on along the minus strand of JAYTRB010000702.1, from coordinate 1,702 downwards.
CGGTGGTGCTCGATGAAAAAGGCGAGTCGTTCGTGTCGGCGAAAATCGCCTTGGGAGCCGTCGGCCCCACGCCGCTGAATGCCCAGGCGGCAAGTGATCTTCTGGCGGGCCAGAAAGTAAGCGACGAAATCATCGGCCGGGCCGCCGATGCCGCGATGTCAATCGCCCGCCCGATCGACGACATGCGCGGGACGCGAGAATTTCGCATGCATGTCACGGGCGTGTTGGCGCGGCGGGTCATCGAAGAAGCGGTGAAACAGGCGCGGCGCTGATCTGACTGCCGATCTGCCGGGCTCATTTTTTGGGCCCGGTTCACAGATCCGAATTTCAATATCACAACTTCGAGACTGATCCGGGAGCCTTATTTATGGCAAAACGACGCGTCGTGACGACGACAATCAACGGGCGGCAGGCTGAATTTCTCTGCGAGCCGCGGCAAACCCTGCTGGAAGTACTCCGCGACACGCTCGAACTGACAGGCGCCAAAGAAGGGTGTGCCAACGGCAATTGTGGGGCCTGTACGGTGCTTATGAACGGCCGGCCTGTCGTCAGTTGCCTGGTGCTCGCGGTCGAATCTGAAGGTGCCGTTCTCGAAACGATCGAAGGGGTCGCTCCGATCGACGGCCTCGATCCAATTCAGCAGGCGTTTCTTGAAAATGCGGCCCTGCAGTGCGGCATCTGCACTCCCGGCTTCATCATGTCGTGCAAGTCGTTGCTGCACGAGAATCCCGATCCCACTGAGCACGACATCCGCTTCTACCTGGCGGGCAATCTCTGCCGCTGCACGGGGTACGATAAGATTGTGCGAGCCGTGCTCGATGCCGCGAAAAGCAGACGCTGCGTCGCTGAGACTGCTTGACGGGCGAGCACTGATTGATAAGAGAAAAGTCGTCCATTACCCCGTTTGTAACTCGTGAGCGTTTTCTCTCCAGTCGTTAGACCGAAGAACACAAACCCCCCATCAACTTTCTCCACCTGAGACTTTTTAAATGGCAACGGTTGAACACGACAACAAATCGCCTGCCACGAACGGTAACGGCAAGCCCTACAAGGTCATCGGGACTCGGCCGATTCGTCACGACGGGGTCGATAAAGTCACAGGGCGGGCCAAGTACGGCGCCGACATTCATCTCACCGGATTACTCGTCGGCGTGGTGCTCCGCAGTCCCCACGCACACGCCCGCATCAAATCGATCGACGTCTCGCAGGCATTGGCATTGCCGGGAGTTCGGTCGATCATCACTCATAAAGACCTGCGCGAGCCCAGCAGCCGCATTGTCGAACTGGGTGAAGGCGCTGTGAATCTGAAGCACCTGAGTAATAATATACTGGCGGCCGACAAAGTGCTTTACCGAGGACATGCCGTCGCCTCTGTCGCCGCTGATACGGTGCACATCGCCGAAGAAGCCGCTCGGCTCATTAAAGTCGAATACGAAGTTCTGCCTGCAGTGCTCGAAGTTAGGGCCGCGATGCAGCCCCAGGCGCCGCTGTTGCACGACGATGTCTTTACCGACGAGCTGGGGCAGCCAGCCTCAAGCCCCAGCAACATTGCCAAGCACTTTCGATTTGCAAAGGGAGACATTTCCCAGGGGTTCGCCCAGGCGAAAGTCGTTATCGAGCGAGAATTCCATACGGCGACCGTGCATCAGGGATACATCGAGCCCCAAAACGCGACTGCCCTGTGGAGCGCCGGCGGTCACGT
>JAYTRB010000701.1:0-2476 GCA_043746425.1 Planctomycetia bacterium | reverse complement strand
TCGGAGCTGTTCAGGTGCGGCCAGGCGAATTCGACCGCCTCGGGGTGTGTTCCCGAATGAAACGCCTCGAGCTTGCGGCGCACAGCCCGCGCTGTTTGGGCTGTGGGGTTCGCCACCGGTTTTTCACGAGCGACCGACTCTTGGCCAGTGTATGTGACACGATAGAGCCCCGACTGCGTTCCGCGCCCGCCGACCGTAAAATACAGCGCACCATCGCGATTGACGCAGACGTCAGTCAGCGGCAGCGGTTTACCTGAGACGAATGTTTCAAAACTGGCGGTGTACGTAGCGCCTGCCGGTATGAGGTGCACCGCATAAAGTTTGCCGTATGTCCAGTCGCTGATGTAAAATGCCCGTTGATATTTGGCCGGAAATTTTGCCCCCGTCCCGAACTGGACACCGGTGGGAGATCCCATGCCAATATCGACGACGGCCCCGACGCTGTCGATGTAATAGGCCGGCCATTTCCCCGTTCCGTACCGCCAGCCGAACTCACCACCTGAAACGGTATGATTGACGCGCGTGGGACGATACCAGGGCGTGCCGGTATCCCATTCCATATCGGCATCGAAGGTGAACATTTCTCCATCGGCGTTGAAGTCGAAATCGTAGGGATTTCGGAAGCCGGCGCAGTGCAGCTCCCACCGTTGGCCGTCGGCGTCGGTCTTGGCGATCCAGCCCCCAGGCGCCATGACTCCTGTCGCAAAGCCGTTGCCATCGGGATTGCGTTTGAGAAGCTGGTCTTCAGCGAAGTTGCGGAGCGGCGAAAGCGGGTCGTACCCTTCTGGTGGTTTGGTGAAGTTGCCGGCAATGACATAGAGCGCCCCGTCGGGCCCCAAGCGCACGGCGTGCGGTCCGTGTTCGCCGCCACCTTCGAACTTCTTAAGTAATTTCAATTCATCGTATTCGTCGTCGTCGTTCGTATCGCGGAGTCGGTACAGTCCGCTCCCCTGGGCCGCGTTGCCGTTGACTACGACATACAACGCCCCGTGCGCGTAGAGCATTCCTTGTGAATGGCCAATCTCCAGGTTGATTTTCTCGACCCGAGTCTCTTGGCTGCTGACCCCCGGCGTGACGCGGTACAGGCTGCCATCCTGATCGGAGACAATCAGCCTCCCCTTATGATCGGGCGTCATACTGACCCAGGAACCCTGGCTTGCTTTGGGTACCGAATAGAGAAGTTCGACCTTGAACCCCGGGAGCACGTTCAGTTCGCTGGCGGGCGTCGCCGAAGGTGCGGTGGCGTTAAGTGCAATGTTGCCCCACGGAGCCACTCCCAGTTCTCCCAGGCTGACGGCTTTTTTCCAGCCCGAGGCATCAAATGCCGCGTCGCGCCATTCTTCGGGGGCCTCGCGGCTGACATTCCAACTCGCGTCGGAAATCAGCGTCGGCATGGCTTCGCTGCCCGATCCGGTTTTCAATTGAAGCAGGAATCCGCCCGGTCCGTCTCCATTGTAGCACTCAGCCGCGATCACATTTTTGCCTTTGACCAGCAGTTTGGCAACATCGGCCACTGCCGCCGTATTCCAGTTGTCGTGCTGCAGAACCTTCTGGCCATTCACAAAAACTGTTACGGTGTTATCGCATGCGGCACTCAACAGACCCGATTTGACCTCTGCGATGAGCTCAAATGACTTGCGAAGGTAAATCGTTTCCTTCTCGTGCGCGGTCTTATCGATCCAGATCCATTGCGGCGGTTTATTGCCGGGCGTTTTTGCTCCGGCATCTTGAGCCGTGACGGGGTGGGTGCAGAAGAAGGCCGTGAACAGAACCACAAACGTGGCCCGTGAGAATCGCATGCTGAAGACTCCGCAACAAGTGAAATGGCGGGAACGACCGGGAAGGGAAGGCTCGGGAAAACATCTTCTCGAACCACCATTTTCCGAATCGCCTGGGTCGGATGGACCTTTACTGTAGCCCACACCCGATCCCGTTGACAACTGCGCCCGAGCATTTGTCCTGAAAAATGTCATGGACCAGGATTTCGTACGCTGGCTCGACGATCGGCGAAAACGGAGCGATTCGTTCCCAAGACCACTCCAGCATTTCAAAGGCACTGTCGATCGGTTCAAGCGCTGGTCGCGTCGATGGCCTGCGCAGAACGACCGGTTGGGAAACCTATAAGGCTGTTTGTTGCGGCGCTTTGAGCGCCCTATGCCGACACGGCATATCCCAGGTTTCGCAGATGGCCAGCCAGGACCAGTCGGTACGATTCGGGAAGCGGAAGCACAGGAGGTTCAGGATCGCCAACAGGCGGGCCGATCATGTTGAGCGCGGCTTTCATGACGCTGAACCAATGCGCGCCCTCGCCTTTAGAATGATACGCGCTGAATTGCAGGCGCATGAGAGGGGCGAGTTTGGCCCAGATTTCTCGCGCCGCCGGCAAATCGCCGCGCACACGAATGGCGTCGTACAGCTGCCGTGCGGCACCGGGCACCATGCTGGGAACTCCCGAGATCCAGCCGTGCGCTCCGTG
>JAYTRB010000700.1:0-9520 GCA_043746425.1 Planctomycetia bacterium | reverse complement strand
CCCGCCGCCAAAACGAGCAGCGAGCTGACAGGACAGCCATCATAGATGGTCACCGTCAGGCGTTGAACGAAAGGATTGAAATGCTGGCGAAATGACGCCAATTCGGTGCCGCTGTGGTCTTTGAGGTGATACTTCTGCGGGATCAGGTTGCCCAACGGTAGAAACCGCCGGACCAGCGCCATCGTTAAGCTGTCCTCCTGAATCGTCCCGACTTCCTGATCGTCGGGATTCATGACGACCCACGAGTCGCGGACGATCGACGCCCACCCCTTACGTTTAAGCGCCCCCACCTTGCGCTGCTCTTTGCTTTCAAAAACGTCATAAGCGGCGCCGAAATCGATGATCTGCCTCGACTTAATGACAACCCGCTCGTCGGTCTTGCTCTCGTCAGTGTAAATGCGAATGTCTTCTTTTAGCTTGAATGCCTTCTGCTGCGAAAAGCCGAGCAGTTTGTCATTGGCGTCATAAATGTGGAATTTCGCTCCCAGAAGCGTGAAGACCTTGCGGCGGATCGTATATTCGATGTCGGGCATAGGGAGTTTACTCCTCATGAAAATGCGCTTAAAGCGTTTGACTCTTGCATCTGCAGAACCGGTCGGCGGAGGGGCGATGAGTTGGCTATTCCGTGATCGTTTCAGTATTCAACCAGTCTTTACCGGCAGAGAGGTCGACTTTCAGGGGGACGATCAGCGACATCGCCCCTTCCATTTCTTCGCGAACGATCTTGCCCAATTCGGCGATTCGATCGGCGGGCGCTTCGAGTACGAGTTCGTCATGAATCTGCAACAGCAGTTTGCCTGGATGCTTCTCGCGTCGCAAACGGGCGAAAACTTTCAGCATGGCCTGTTTGATGAGGTCGGCTGCCGAGCCCTGGATGACAGTGTTGATCGCGGTTCTTTCGGGCATGTTGCGCTGCCGGCCCGGCTGCGGCTGCGGCTGCGGACGAATGCCGACGATGCTGCGCCGCCTTCCCAGAATCGTTGTCGCATAGCCGGTGCGGAGGCATTCGTTGAGGAGCGACTCAAGATATTGATCGACGCCGGAATAACGGGCGAAATAACCGTCGATGAACTTCGCAGCTTCGGATTGGCTGATTCCCAGCGTGGCGGCCAGCCCGAAGGGGCTTTGTCCGTAAATCACACCGAAATTCACCGCCTTGGCGACGCGACGCATATCACCATCGACCGCCTCGGCAGGGACGGCAAAGACCTCGGCTGCCACCGCCGTATGAATGTCGCCCCCTTGCGCAAACGCGGCACAAAGAGCGCGATCGCCACTAAAGTGAGCGAGCATTCGCAGCTCGATCTGAGAATAGTCGGCGCACAGCAGTCGCCAGTCAGGGTACGACGGGATGAATGCCTGTCGCACGCGTCGCCCCTCTTCGGTGCGAATGGGAATATTCTGCAAGTTCGGCTCGCTGGAACTCAGCCGGCCGGTGGCTGCCACCACCTGATTGAATGATGTATGGATTTTTCCTGTTTCGGAGTTAATCATTGCGGGCAGGGCATCGAGATATGTTCCCTTCAGTTTGGTCAAAGTGCGGTGCTGTAAGAGCAGCGACGGCAAAGGATGTTGCAGCGCCAGTTGCTCAAGCACCTCCTGATCGGTGCTGGCGCCGGTTTTTGTCTTGCGAATGACCGGCAGTTTCTGTTCAACAAAGAGGATCTGCTGAAGTTGCTTGGGAGAATCGATATTGAATTCGCGCCCCGCCAGTGCGTAAATGTCGCGTTTGATGATGCTTAACCGCTGCTCAACGGCGCGGCTTTGCTCGCGAAATTGCCCGCCATCGACGCGGATGCCGTTGGCTTGCATTTCGACCAGCACTTCGATCAGCGGGCGTTCCAGATTCCAGTATAAGTCCCACAGTCCCTGGTCGCGCAGCTGGCGGCCGATCAATCCCGCAAGCTCCCAGGCAACTTCGGCGTCTTCGACTGCGTATTCGGCGACCACAGAAATGTCGATCTCGTCCATTCGCTTTTGGAACAGACCTTTGCCGATCAAATTGGCGATCGGAATCATCTCATGTCCCAGATGCCGTCGCGACAGTTCGTCGAGGCTGTGACTGCGAACCCCGGCTTCGAGCAAATAGCTTCCCACCATGGGGTCAATACCGATGCCGCGTAAGTCGATCCCGGCGCGCCGCAGCACGAGCATGTCGTATTTGATGTTCTGGTTTGTGACTTCGACCGTGGAATCTTCGAGAATTGGTCGCAGCAGTTCGACGACCATTTGCGGGTCGAGCACGGTCTGTCCCGCCGGACCGCGCACCGCAATGTAGTATCCCGTGTGCGACTCCCAGCTGATGGCCCAGCCGACGATATCGGCCCGCACCGGATCGAGCCCTGTCGTTTCCAGATCGAGACAGAAGTGGCGACGTTCACGCAGTCGGGCGACGAGTTCGGTAAGTTTTTCGGGGGTGTCGACAATTGTGAACGCCAGCGATCGCTTCGTGGTGATGGGAGCCGGAAGCGGCTCGGCGGGGGGGGCGGCCGCAGTCGGAATCGTTGATGATATTGATGATACTGAGGGGCGATCGGCTTGTTCGGCGTCAGCCGTGTTGGCAAACAGATCGCCGGTGGTTCTTCGGGCTGGCTCGGGGGCGATCGGCGCGGGCGCAGGTATTGCCGCGCCCGACAGGGCGCGGACTTCGTCTCCAAAACGGCGGAACCCGAAGGTATCGAATAATTCCTGAAGCCGCTCGGTATTCCAACGACCGACTTTCGCCGCCTCCCAATCGATGGCGATCGGCAGATCGCAGCGGAGCCGGACGAGGTCTCGGCTCAGCCGGGCCTGGTCGGCGAACGACTTGAGGTTCTCGCGCAACTTCGCACCCGGCGCCTCGTCGGCATGGGCCAGAACTTCCTCGAGTGTTCCAAATTGGGCGAGCAGCGCGCCGGCCTTCTTGGGACCGACCAGCGGCACGCCGGGGACGTTGTCGACGCTGTCTCCGACCAGCGCCTGAAAGTCGATGGCCTGGTCGGGGCGAATTCCCCAGTCGGCTAACAACCCCGTTTCGTCGAGATATTGGTCTTTTCGGACGAGGTAGATTTTCACTCGCGGCCCCAGAAGCTGGCGCGCGTCCTTATCGTTCGTGACGATGCAGACGTTCATGCCGCGGCTGGCAGCGGCTGTGGCGACTGTAGCAATCACGTCGTCAGCTTCCCACCCGGGAACTTCAAAGACGGGAATTCCGAAAGCGGCGATTGTTTCGGTGATGAGGGGAAATTGGGGGCGCAGCTCTTCGGGAGTGGTACTGCGGTTCGCTTTGTATTGAGGATACAGTGTTTCCCGTGTACCCGGCCCGCTGGAATCGCTGGCGCACACCAGGTGCGTCGGCTTTTTCTGGCGCAGAATATTCAGAATGTCGCGCGTAAACCCGAACACGGCATTCGTCGGCACGCCGTGCGGACTGGTCATTTCCGGAATTGCATGAAATACCTGAAACACCAGCGAGTAAACGTCGATCAGATAGAGCAATTCGGGCATGCGCGCGGTCTACAAGGGTCGATGAGTAACGGGCCGATCGATGTTGATCGGAAGGAAAAGATCGGAATAGGCTGGTTGATCGAGAGTGCTTCTACCGGTTGTATCCTGGACTCGCATTATGCGGTCGGTGACGCTGAAATCCCAGTCTGCCGGTCGGAAAAGCAACTCGTCGGCCGAAAACACGGAATTGAGCGGTCTGATGGCAGCCGGCAAGGACCTCACAGAAAGAATTTCTTGACACCAGCCCGAACGCTTATCACAATCATTAGTTAAGCAACAACTCCTCTCGCGACTCGAAGTTCACATCTGTTTCCCGGAGATTCGTTCGATGGCTTCCTCCTCCTCCAAACCGACTGGTGTGCATTATGCACTGGTCGTCTTCGTGCTCATCAGCATCGTCTGCGGCTTGGGCTGGCTGTTGGCCTACAAAGGGGCTAACAGCATCAGCGATCTGCGTCGCGAACGCGATGCCGCCAAAGTGGAGGCTGAAAAACAGGCGAAGCTGGCCAACGACTATTTCGACAAGGTCAAGACCTTGAAAGAAAAGACGGGAGCCACTTTTGAAGAATGGGGCTCAGATCAAAATCAGAACTCCGTCCTGGGCGACATTCATTTTCATATGACGAAGTACGGCGCAGGGGTCACCGACCAGAAATACAACGCCCTCATCGTCAAGCAGTTTAGTCTGCTCCAGGAAACGATCAAAGAACGCGACCGGTTGAAAGACGAATTGGCCGAAGAAATCGCGAAGTTCCGTCAAAAAGAGAGCGAGATTAATGCGGCTCTTCTCGCCGAAAAGACCGCTCGCGACAAGGGCGACAAAGAAAAGAACGATGCCGACACGAAACACAAAGAGCTCGAACTGAAGCAAGATCAGAGTATTGCCGAGTACCGCAAGGCCATCACTGTTGCGGAACAGGAACTGGAAGAGGTTAAGGAATCGAGCGATAAACGGATTAAGGAATTGACCGGCCGCGTTACCAGTCTCTCCAGCCTCAATAAGCAGATTCGCGACGAACTCGACCAGGCCAAACGTTTTGGCTTTGACGTTCCTGATGGGGTCATCCGCTGGATTGACCCAGTCGGCCGGAAAGTCTGGGTCAGCCTGGGAGAGGCCGATGGTCTCAAGCCCAGAACGACGTTCAGCGTCTACAAGAAGTCTCATAGCGGCGTCGGCCGCGGGACGGCCAAAGGCGCCGTGGGCGGTGAAGACATCAAGGGGGCGATCGAGATTACTCGCGTGCTTGAAGCGAATCTTTCAGAGGCCCGCATTCTTGACGAAGACATTTACCATCCGATGGCCAAAGGCGATCCTATCTATTCTCCTCTTTGGAGCCCGGCCCGCGGCGAAGCATTTTCGATTGTCGGAATCATCGATCTCGATGGCGATGGCAAGGACGACCGCGATATTTTCAAGGAAATCGTCGCCACGGCTGGAGGCATCATCGACAACGATGTTGACGAAAAGGGAGTCCTTCGAGTCAATGGCAAGATTCCAGAAGACGGCAAGCCGCGGGTTACCGAAAAGACCAAGTTCCTCGTCATCGGTAAAATTCTCGAGACACCCGATGCGGCCAACCCCGACGACATCACCGTTTTCAAGAAAATCAATGATATTCGCAAAGACCTTGAGGATGCGGCGCGCGAAAGGGGAGTCAGGGTTGTCAGTCTCAGCGACTTTTTGACCTACATTGGCTTCAAGGCTCATCGCCGGCTGTTTGTACCGGGCAGCGACGTACCCTGGAACCTGAAATCCGGGGCAGCCAGCGGATCGGTCGGCGAGGCAATGGGATCGTCGCGGCGCAGCAGTGGCGGCTCGACGAGCGGAGCCTACTCAGGCGACAAAATGCAAAAGTCGAAAAACTCCAGTTCCAATGCCGCAACCCCCAAAGTCTTTCGAGCGGGTGGTAAATAGGCCCGTCACCCCCAGTACCCGTCACCCCCAGTAATTTCGATCGAGCGTCCGATAGTTGATGGCTTCGTTCAGGTGATGTGACGAAATCGTCTCGCTGCGGTCGAGATCGGCGATCGTGCGCGCCACACGCAAGATCTTGTCATGCGCCCGGGCCGACAGCCCCATTTCCTCCATCGCCGATTTGATGAGTGATTCGGCGGCCGCATCCAGCCGGCAGTGCTTTCGAATCTGCCGCGGCGTCATCCGGCCATTGAGGGTCGTCCGTTCTGAAGTAAAGCGGGCTTTCTGGGCTTCGCGGGCAGCGACGACTTGCTCACGCATTTGCTGGCTGGTGGTGCCTGAGTTCTGGTCTGACAGCTCACGGAATGGAACCGGGGCAACTTCGAGGTGAATATCGATGCGGTCGAGAAGCGGCCCGCTGATCTTCCCGACGTATTTTTCGATCTGCATTGGGCTGCAATTGCACTGCCGTCGCGGATCGCCCCGATACCCGCACGGGCATGGGTTGAGCGCCGCCACGAGCATGAGGCTGGCCGGAAAGGTCACGCTTCCCATGGCACGCGAGATGGTGACGTTGCCTGACTCGAGAGGCTGACGGAGCACTTCGAGCGTTCGGCGATTGAATTCGGGAAGCTCATCGAGAAACAAAACGCCGTGGTGCGCCAGCGAGATTTCTCCTGGCGAGGGGGTGCTGCCGCCGCCGACCAATCCCGCTTCGCTGACCGTATGGTGCGGTGCGCGAAACGGTCTTTGTAAGAGTAGCGATTGCCCGGGCAGAAGGCGCCCGACAGCACTGTAGATTTGCGTCGTCTCGATGCTCTCTCGCGGGCTGAGATCGGGCAGAATGGTCGCCAGTCGCTGCGCGAGAAGCGTTTTCCCCGTCCCGGGACTTCCGATCATCAGCAAATGATGACCGCCGGCGGCTGCCACAGTGACAGCCCGCTTCGCCATTTCTTGCCCTTTCACATCGGAATAATCGATTTCGTATCCGGCGAATTTCGCCTGCACCTCGCTCCAGCTGAAGGGAACGGGCTCCAGCTCAAGCTGGCCTGAAAAGAAGCCGACCGCTTCGGCCAAAGTGCTGACGGCGATGATCTCGATGCCGTCGACAACGGCCGCTTCTTGGGCATTGGCGAACGGCACGAGCAGGCCCTGTTTCCCCTGTTCTCGCGCCGCAATCGCCATGGCGAGCGCACCTTTGACGTGTCGCACCGTTCCTTCGAGGGCCAGTTCGCCGACAGCGGCGAAGCGTTCGTACCGGTCGGACGACAATTGTCCGCTGGCGACGAGCAGCCCCAGTGCGATCGGCAGATCGAATGAGGCAGCTTCCTTGGGAAGCTCAGCCGGAGAGAGGTTGATGACGATGCGATCGACCGGCCGATGGTAGCCGCTGTTCACCAGGGCCCGTTCAATGCGGTGAATACTTTCTCTGACTGCCCCTTCGGCCAGTCCGACGACAATCGTTTTGGGCATCGCTCCCGGGGAAATGTCGACTTCGACTTCGACGGGAACGGCTTGAATTCCGAACAGGGAGTAGGTGTAGAGTTTGGCGAGCATGAATGGGGTGGCGCAGATCCACGGAGCCGGTCGAAACATCGAGCGACTCCATTGTGGGGGCAAGAGGCCGTGGCCGCAACTGAGAGGGGCACCGGTTTGGAGTTCGCGGTCAAGGTTCGTATAATCAGAGGCTTGAATCGAGTTTGCAAATGCATAAACGAGGTTGTTTGTTCAAACGGGAGTATGTCGGGTGAATCGAGCCGGAGTGTACATTCTGGCGGGGTCGTGCGGCGGGCTGCTCGGGCTGCTGGCGATCGCGATGCCCCCCCGCGCCGCTACGGCCGAAGACGCGGCTGCTGCTGAAGGGGGCTATGGCGCCATCACCGGCCAGTTTGTCCTCGAGGGTGATGTCCCCGAACGAAAAGTACTGGTCGAGAAGGGCAGCCCCAAGGTTAATGACCCGGCGATCTGCGCCGCGGAAGAAATCTTGAGCGATGCCTTGCTGATTGATGCCAAGACAAAAGGCATTGCCAACGTGTTTATCTATCTGCCCAAGGCGGAAAAGATGCACCCGCGATTGAAATCGAGTACGACGAAAGAAGTGGTCTTCGACCAAAAGGGGTGTCGCTTCATTCCGCACTCGCTGTTCGTCAGAACAGACCAGATTGTCGTTGTCAAATCCGATGACGCCTGCAACCACAACACGAAGATCAATACGATCCGCAATCAGGGAGTCAACTTCGCGCTCGGTCCGAATCATCGGGCAGGCGAGCCGGTAAAGATCAAGGCATCCGAGAAACGGCCCGTGAAGGTTGAATGCAATTTTCACAATTGGATGCGGGCCTATTGGCTCATTCTGGACCACCCTTATGGGGCCATCAGTGACGCCCAGGGCCACTTCACAATCGCCGACCTTCCCGCGGGCGAGCATGCGCTGTGGGTCTGGCATGAATCCGGAGGAGACATCGAGAAGAAATATAAAGTGATGGTGATTGCCGGTCAGACGACTGAGATCGGGGTGATCCCTATCCCTTTGGCAAAATTTACCGACACAAAGAATTAACGAAACAGGGTGGTTTCCGGTGCATCAGAAAGTCGGGTGGGTATTGCAGCTTCTGGTCTTGATGTTCCTACCGCTGGTGATCGGCTGGCAACTATTTTTCGGATTCCCGCTGATTGCCATGCCTATTTGCGTCGTCGTGGCGACTGCGGTCTTCTCTTTCGGGCATGTTTTGCGAAAGCCGTAATGAAAGTCTTTAGGCTGCACCTGCGATTGGGACTGGCACTTGCCGTCGGGCTGAATATGACTTCGGCAGCGCTGGCCCAGCGCGAACAGTCGCAGCCGGCGCCGGCAGTAGCGCTCGACACTGACCCGGTGGCAGCCAAAATGCTGGGGGCCGCGCGCGATTATCTGGTTGCCCGCCAGTGGGCCGACGCTGTCGATCTGCTGCGGCAAATTGCCGAGCAGCATGGAGAGCGGCTGGTGGCGATCGAACCTGGGCGATACGTCAACGTGCAAACGTTCGTCGACATTCTGATTGCAAGCATGCCGCCCGAAGGGCTGCATCGCTATCGGGCGAAAATTGATCCACAGGCCCGGCGCTGGTATGAATCGGCCAAAGACGTGCGTGACGAAGCGGGACTCGAAAAGGTGGTTCGCAAGGCGTTTTTGAGCAGTTACGGCGACGACGCGCTGTTTCTTCTTGGAGAACTGGCCTGGGAACACGGTGCCCTGGCGCGGGCCCGCAGTTTTTGGGAGCAGTTGCTGCCGCCTGCGGCGCCTGCTTCCGCAGGCGAGCCGCCGCTCGTTTTAAAATATCCTGACAGTCCGATCGACCCCGCGCAGATCAAGGCCCGCCTCGTGTTATGCGATGTGATGCAGAGGAATCCCGACAGGGCTCAAATCGAGCTGAAGTCATTTCGCTCGGCATACCCGCAGGCGTCGGGGAAGCTTGCCGGTCGGCAGGGAAATCTCGCGGCAGTTCTCGAGGCCCTGCTCGTTGAAGTCGACGACACATTTGCGAAGTCTGTCAGCCCAGGGACGTCGACCTTTGCGGGAAACCCGCAGCGCAACCAGGTGCAGCCCCAGCGTTTTGATGTGGGTGGAATCCTGTGGTCGGCCGCGCTGAAAGAGATGCGCGTCGAGCGGCCAGTGCGCATCGATGAAAATTTCTTCGACCGTTTCGAGCGCGGGCAAGCCGGGTTGCCAATTCATGTGCTCAGTTATTTTCCTGTCGCGTGGAATCACATCGCTTTTTTCTGCGACGACACCGCCGTCTATGCCTGCGACCTGGCCTCGGAAGGAGTAGGCAAGTCTCCCTGGGGAAGCGGGACTGTAATCTACAGGCTGCCTCCGGAATTTGATCTGCATCAACCCCCCTCGCGATCGCGAGCCGGGCTCCCCCGGTATACGCTGTCAATCGATCGCGGACGATTGTACGCGCGTCTGGGGGCTCTGACGGCCCCCGCGGGAAGAAATCGGGGTTTGCGTCCGGCGGCCAGTGCGCTCGTGTGTCTCGATCTGGGCCGCCAGGGAGACCTGGCTTGGATCATCAAGGCCGAAGATTTTGAGGCCGACGGCGATAAATGGACATTCGACGGTGCGCCGCTTGCCGCCGAAGG
>JAYTRB010000699.1:0-20092 GCA_043746425.1 Planctomycetia bacterium | reverse complement strand
GCGGCGGCTGACTGCGCCAGTTCGTTGAGCATGTCGAGCGTGGCGCGGCGATTTTGAATCAGGCTCGTGCGGCCCTGAAAGACACGCAGTACGTCGACTTCGTTTTCCTGGAATTGGGCTTCGAGCTTCTGCAGCTCAGTCGATAGGTCGTCTTGATTCTCGGGATGGGCGGCTTCGACCATCAGACGGGCTCGTTCATAGCGATTGACGGCAGCGACGGCCTCCATTTCAACGCGCGCTTGCAGTTGCTGGCAGACGACATCGCGTTGCTGTCGTTCGGCAACTCGCTGTCGAACGAGTGGCTGGCCGTTGTTCATCACCGGGACGTCGATCTGGCCGCGAAATCCGAGGAAGGTCGTCCCGAAATCGTCACGCTGATAATACGGCCCGATCTGCAAGTCGGGAGTCCGTGAGGCATTAGCCAGCCGGTAATTCGCATGCGCCGTTTCAACGTCGGCCCGAGCGGCCATCAGATCGGGGCGGCCGTCGGCCAGACGCTTGATGAAATCTTCGTCCTGCCCGCCGAAATTCACCGCGATGCTGTCGTTTGAACCCAATTGCGAATGGGCTGCATTGTGAGCCGATTTCCAGCGCAGGTCGATCAACTCGCCAGTCAGTTCCACCGCAGTATTAACCGGAATATTCAGTTGTCGGCGCAGATCGAGCAGGGCCGTCTGGTAGGTCGCCTCACCCAGATCGGCCTGCTGGCGCGCCGATCTGGTATCGATGCGGACAATCGCCAGGTCGGCTTTGGTGATCGTGCCGGCCTGCGCCTGGTTTTCTGAGATTTGCAGCAGTTTCTGGTTCAGCTCGGCACTGGAGCGTGTAAGATCGCGAATGCCCCGCTGGTAAAGCGCGGTAAAATACAGCCGGGCCGTCTGGGCCGTGTTCAACAACTCGGCATTGTGAATGTTCCAGCGAACCTGATTGAGTTGCGACGCGGCCATTTCTTCGCGAAATTGCTGTTGATGCGCAAGTTGGATCGTCTGCATGAGCAGCACATAGTGATACGTCGAGCCAGATCCCCCCTCGGTATTGCGCTGGTACGGCGTTGCCTGAAATTGCACAAACGGATTGAAGGGATAGGTTTGGGCGACGCCAAATACGGCCGCGCTCACCCCTTCTGCCTCTCGCAGCGCGACCAGATCGGGATTCTGGACAAGTCCCGCTTCAATGGCGTCATCGAGACTGAGCGCCGTGAGATTGGGGCCCAGTGGCGGCGCGGCATTGATTTCTGCAGGCCTGGAATCCTGAAAATCGTCATCGTTGTCGCCCGCGAGACGCACGCGGCCATCGACTTTGGAATCGACTTTAACTCTGGACGTCAAAGGTAATTTCGTTTCGGCGTCGACTACCTTGTTTGAGACTTCCGTTGTCTGAACACCGAGGGCCGTGGTGTGTTTGGCGGCCGGGCCTGCCTGGCAGCCTGTCAACGATACGGCTCCGCAAGCAATAATCGAAACGATTCGCTTGTTCACGACGCTCCCCCTTCTCGACATTCCAACGGACGGAATATCCGTTGTTTTCGGCGTAATCGGGGGCCGGAGCACAGCCGGTGGCATGAGATAAAACAGATTTACTCATTCATCACGACAGGTCTGACGGAATATCTTGCCCAGAATTCCAACTGCATGCCGAAATCGGGCCCATTTTCAAGAAATCCGGAATGAGCCCGAATCGCCGAAGAGTTGTGCGGCGCGTGATGAAGTCGCTGAAATCATGGGAATGAAACGGCGACAGAGGGCCGCAAGTCGCATCAGCCTGGAATGGCTAATGGGCTTTAACTCGGCCGTAGGCGGCATAGAGAGGAGGCAGCAGAAACAGGTTGAGAATCGTCGAAGTGAGCAGGCCGCCCAAGATGACGACCGCCATTGGGTATTCGATCTCGTGTCCGGGCTTGTTTCCCCCGATGATCAGGGGGACGAGCGCCAGACCAGTTGCCAAGGCCGTCATTAGAATGGGAGAGAGTCGCTCTTCTGAGCCGCGCATCACAAGTTCGGGGCCGAATTCCTGACCTTCGACTTCCTCGAGATGGCGGTAATGGCTGACGAGCATGATACCGTTGCGGGCAGCGATTCCGAGTACCGTGACAAACCCCACCAGTGACCCGAGCGAGAGAACGCCCCCCTGCAGAATGGTTCCCACGACGCCGCCGACGAGGGCGAAAGGAATCGTGAACAGCACCAGGAATGCCAGTTTCCACGAACGAAAATCGAGTTGCAGCAGCAGGAAAATTCCAACGAGTGACATCGCGGCCAAGGCGAACAGGCGGCGCTGCGACGCGGCACGCGCGGCGTATTCGCCAAGAAATTCTGGATGATACCCGCGTTCGAAGGTAACTTTCTTTGGGTCAGTGACGATTCCCTGAATTTCGCGGGCCACTGAGCCCAGGTCGCGCCCTTCGACGTTGCATGTGATGTCGATACGCCGCGAGGCGCCTTCGCGCTTAATCTCATTGGGCGCAGGAACAATCTCGATGTCGGCGACATCCCCCAGAGGCACGTACCCGCCTCCCGGCAGATCAATGGGAAGCTTGCAGATCGCGGCGACGTCGCTGCGTATGGTGGGGACTCCCCAGACGACCGCGTCGAAACTCATCTGATCATAGAAAATTTGACCGACTTTCGTACCTTTGACAAGCGTGTCGACGGCGCGGCGGACTTGGCCGCCCGTCAGGCCGAAACGTGCCGCGGCGTCGGGACGTAATCGAACCTGTAATTGCGGAACCAATACCTGCGCTTCGACCTGCAGGTTGATAACCCCCGCGACATTTTCAATGGCTGTCTTGACATCCTGAGCCTTTCCCCGCAGCACGGCCAGATCGCTGCCGAAGACCCGCACGACAATCGAGCCCCCCGAGCCCGTCAGCACCTCTTTGATCGCCTCTTTAAGGTACGTCAAGAGATCGCGTTTCAATCCGGGATAACCATCGACGATGGCTTGAATTTGCGCGACCGTCTCGTCGTGCGGAACGTCATCGCGGATGCTGATCCAAAGTTCCGTGAAATTCGGCCCCACGACTTCATCGGCCACCTCGGCGCGGCCGATATGCGACCCAAAATTGCGAACAGCTTTCACGCCCCCGATTTCGACGCCACGAAGCTCTCGGCTGGCTCGAATCGTGATGCGCCGCATGGCGTCGAGTGAAGTGCCAGGCTTTTCGACCCAATGCATGAGGAAATCGGTCTCCCTGAAATTCGGCAGAAATTCTTCGCCTAACGTCGAAACAACCACGCCGGTGCCGACAAACATTACTGCCAGAAAACCGAGCGCCAGCTTCGGACGGAACAGAAACAGCGGCAAAATGCGGGAATAAATCGCCTTCAAGGCCCGCGTCAGCGGGGGCTCGCGACGCTTCTGCGGCGCGTTGGGAAGCAGCATCAGCGAAAGCGCGGGCGTCACCGTCAAGGCGACCAGCAGTGACGCCAGAATCGCTAGAATATAGGCGATCGCCAGCGGGCGAAAGAACGACCCCGAAAGCCCGTCAAGAAATAGAACCGGAACGAACACCAGTGTGACAATCAGGCTGGCATAAACCACGGCAGAACGGACTTCGAGCGACGCCGACAGAACAACCTGAAACGCCGACTTTTGCTGGGCCGACTCCTGATTGAGCCGCAGTCGCCGCAGGATATTCTCGACGTCGATAATCGCGTCGTCAACGACTTCGCCCAAGGCGATGACTAGGCCGGCGATCACCATGGTATTCATCGTAGCGCCCGAAAAGTGCAGAACGAGGGCTGCGGCGACAAGCGACAGGGGAATCGCCGTCATGCTGATGAGCGCCGTACGCCAGTCGAACAAAAATGCCGCCAGAATGACAACCACCAGCACGCAACCGATGAGCATGGCATGCGAGAGATTTTCGAGGGCGCGGGTAATGAAGGTGGCGGGGCGAAAGATCTTGGAGTCGACCCGCATATCGCCTAAGCCGGGCCGCAGCGATTCGAGCGCCTTTTCGACATTATTTGTGACGTCGAGCGTGTTACCCCACGGCTGTTTTTCGACGATCAACAGCAGTCCGGGCCCATCATCGATCACGGCGTCGCCGATCGGAGCCGGATGGTTTTCAACAATATCGGCGACGTCTCGCAGACGCAGCGGTGCGCCGTTGCGAAAGTCAACCACCGACTCGGCCATGTCCTCGGCCGTCCGCACCCCATTAACCTGTCGGACTGCGATGCGCTGGTTCGGCGTATCGACGAATCCGCCGCCAGACAGCGATACAGAATCGGTCGTGGCCCTGACGATAGAATCGAGGGTCACGTTGTGCGATCGCAATCGCACCGGATCGACCAAGACTTGGAACTGGCGGTCGCGCTGGCCCCAGATTGCGACGTTGGCGACGCCGGGAATCGACATGAGCCGTGGGCGGATTGTCCATTTCGCCAGTTCCGTCATCTCCATCTGCGAGAGTGTGGCCGAAGAAATGCCAATTTTCTGGACGCGGGCCGTCGACGAATGCGGCGACATCATCACGGGAGCCCGGGCAACGCTCGGCAGGCGGGCGGCCTCAGCCGCGATGCGTTCTTGTACGAGTTGTCGCGCCCGGATCAGATCGGTCCCTTCCTCGAAAATGAGAACGACCGATGACAGCCCGAGCACTGACTTCGAACGAATCGTCTTGACCCAGGGGGCACCCGTCAGGGCATTCTCAATTGGCATCGAGATCATACTCTCGACTTCCTCTGTCGAAAGCCCGGGAGCCTCAGTCTGAATCTCGACCATGGGAGGGGCGAATTCAGGAAATACGTCGAGCGCTGTTTTTTCAAGCGTCCGCACGCCGAATACGATCAACAAGATCGACAGCGCCAGGACGATGACCCGCAGCTGCAATGAGGTCGAGACGAGCCAGCTCATGGTTCAGGTTCACCAGTTCGACAAAACGCCCGGCTTACTTGGTAAAGAATTCAGTTCCAAACAGCTCTGCCGCACCCTCAGTCACGATTGTCACGCCGGCACCCGGCCCGCCGGCGAGAACGGCAGTCGAATCGACGACGTACTTGACCTGTACGCGGCGGCGAGTATATTTCTGCTTGCCGAGGCTTTGGTAAACCCAGGTGCCCCCGTTGATGTCAAAGACGACCGCTGACCAAGGAATGACAAGCCCCTCGCGTTCTTCGTGCAAGGGGAGGCTGGCGTTGACTTTCTGCCCTGGGCGGAAGCGCCCGTCTGTGTTGTCGGTCTCGTAGTACAAGTCGGCCGTCGACGAGACGGCCAGGGCAGTCGGCGGCGCGCTGACCGGTCGCGCTTCGATTGCCGCTTTGCCCAGCCGATCTTCAAGATCACTGAGGCGTGCGGGCTGATCTTCGGCAATCTCACGGAGTTCGCCCACGTACACCGGCACTTTGACCCACACGGTACTTAAGTTCATGACCTCGAACAAAAGGGCGCCAGGCGCTACTCCCTCATTTGCAGCAGCGTGCTCGCCGCGAATGATGCCCGACTGCGGAGCTTCGATGACCAGGGGCTTGAACTCCCCGGCTTCCTCGTCGAACTGGACTTTATCCCACAGGTCTTTTCGCAGAACAGCGGCTTTATAGGCCTTTTCGGCAATGACATAAGCGGCCCTGGCCTGATCGGCAGCTCGGCGCGTCCCTGAGCTGGTGCGCTCTAGCATATCGGCCCGATCGAGCTCGATCTTCGCCGCCTTCATTTGCTCGTCGGTCTGTTGCACTTGCGCGTCGGCATCGTTTTGCGACTGCGCCAGATTGGCCCGCGCAATGGCCACATTGAGCTTCTCGGCCGGGCTGAGGATCGACTTTCCGTCAAGCCCCGGCACCAGCTCATAAATTGGCTGACCCTTCTTGACAGCGGCGCCTGTCTTGGGAATTCCACCGGTAGATGGCGATTTCAGGAAGCCAGCCAGGGGAGCGGTAACGACCAAGCTGGCGCCGGTCGGCAGCACGACTTCGCCGCCGTAGGTGCGCATCCGCACCGTGGGGCGCTTCTCGACCGCTACCGTGACGATTCCGAGCCGCGTTTCGGCCTCGGGCGTCAACGTGAACGTATTAAGCTGATCTTCCTTGGGAACATTGGGAACGGTCGCCGGCGGTTCGGCCTTTTTTGCAGCAGCGGCCGTGTGGCGATCGCAACCGGCCAGGAAGAAGGCCAGCAATACAACGGATTGGGCCGCGCAAATCTGTCGGCATGGCATGCAATCAACCTCCGAGCGTCGGTTTCCACAACTGGATGGCAAGGGGTTACAAGGTTCGGCCATTACAGTGTCTGCCGAGCCAGGAGGAGATCAATCTGTCGGTTCATGCGCCCCAGCATGTCCGATCATTTTATAGGTGGCTACCACGTTTTGAGCAATAGGTAGGCCTTGGCGATCCAACGAATGCACCAGACTTTGAACGGATGGCACTTGCTGATGCGCACTTCAAATCCCATCGAACCCGGGCCCCGTCGCGGCGCCGAGACGACACTTTGCCTCTGCAGCCCGGCCTGGCGCAAAAATTCCTCGACTTCAGCCGCTGTATATTTTTCATCCATTCGTGCCGGCTCGACACCGACTGCTGCTCGCGCGACGTTGAAGGCGGCCAGAGCTTCGGGATGGGGGTCGCGCCGTGGTTCGTGAATGAGGGCGACCCCTTCCGGACTCAAAAGGCGGTAGATTTCTGCAAAGGCTTTGGCCGGATCAGCCCAATGATGAATCGTAGATCGACTGATGATGAAGTCGGCGCAACCGTCGGCGTAAGGCATCTGGTGAACGTCAGCCAGATCGATTGTGACCTGATTCTGAAGCGCATTGGCCGCGATTGTCTCGCGTGCTTTCTCGATCATGTCTTCGAATACGTCTGTGCCGATGATTTTCTTCCAGTGCATGTCTTTATGAGCCGCGAGTTTCACCAGCAACTGCGCGGTGCCGGTTCCCACGTCAATCAAGGTGGCGGGAACCCGCCCGAGACGCCGGTATTCCTGTCGCAGCCTGCGGATCGTTCGCTCGTCGTGCACCCCCACCGAATGCTTCGTGTATTCGTCGTATTTCTCAGCCGAATAGTGAACCGGCATATTTGTCCGCACAGGTAACTCTCCGTAATTCAAGAACCTGAGGCATTCCTGGAACCGCAAAGACAGCGATTTTTCCAACCACTATGGTTCTAGTGTACGGCCACCGGGGCGTGACTGTAAACGCTGCTCGCGCCTCATGAAGAATTTTTATCAACCTTCATCTGACCCCGCATGCCTGCGCTGTCTACATGCGAACCCAGGCTGAGGTCGAATCAGTTTCTTGCGAGCAACTCATTCTTCGTGCAAATGCATTTACCAGCAAAGTTTACCGGGAAGATATTTCTCAATGAGTGCCGTGTAGTACGGGGCGAGCGCGTTCCAATCGGGCCTTGTGGGGCTCTTGGAATACAAATCGTAGAGATTGAATTTCCGCACCCAGGGAAGCATCTCGCGGTCATGCTCGTCGAGCAGATGCCCATATTGCTCTTCGCGATGCCACGGGTAGAACGAGTGATAGCGAATCATATAATGCGCCGGGGCCGGCATCGCACACCCAGCCTGCGTGACGACATGATACAGATATTCATCGTGGCCCCACGAAAGATGCACGTTTCGCAGACCGCATCCGGCTTCGTAGACGCCGCACGGCGAGTTGAATCTTATGTCGACAGCATCGGGGTTGTCACGGAGGAATTCAGGGTAGACGATGGCATTGCTGAAGGCGCAGCCGACCGGAAACGTATCGCCCACTACCGCCCATTGCGGCTCGCCGAAGAGACATAGAACCTTGCCCAGGTCGTGAATGAACCCCGTCAGGATGAACCAGTCTTCGTGTCCCGCGGAACGAATCGCTTCTGAGGTCTGCAGCAGATGCTCGCGCTGCGAGAGATCGATGTCGGGATCGGAATCATCGACCAGCGTATTCAGATAATCCATCGCTTCGAGAACCGTCATCCGGCAGCGATTGAGCCCGAGGTACGTCTGCTTTTTCTGTTGCACGAAGTCAAAGGTCTGATGCCGGTGATTCAAACGATAGAATTCTCGCACAGTGTCGCGTCCAGGATTGTCGTAATGGCGGAAGTCGTCTTTCGGCTTCTGCCCCGGCTGCGGATATCGGGCAACGAGAAAGTCATCCCATTCATCAAGACTCCTCAGCGGCTGATCAGATCCGGAGCTGGAATTCATGGGCGTGCCTTGCCTCGGTCGAGAATCCGCTTTGACTGGGTCATGAACACGATTATATTTCGCAAGCCGCTTTCATGCAAATTCTAATGGGCTCGTCATACCGCGGTGCGGCCGGACCGCCCGCCAACAATGGCGTAAGCGGCCGACCGATCCAAGCACGGCTGTTCGCCAGTCACGACACGTGCCAGATACAACCAGCACAGCCCGAGAGACAAAACCCGGTGGGATCCTATTTCCCATTCGAGGTCCGACCACTGAGAGGGCTGAAGACCATGGTTCCGCCAGATAAACGGCAAACCCTGGCCTTGGCAGTAAGAGCATCCTGAAGGGATTCCTGTGTCGTCGCGTTATTGCGAGTGAGCCCGTCGCAGACCGGTGTTGCCGACGGAGACCGCAATACCAGCCCCTTCGTCATGGCGTCATGGTCTGGCCGGGCTTTTACTGTGAGCGTGCAGCGACTACCATTGCCAACGATGCAGAACAATCAAGAACACGGGCCCCACGCGCCACAATTCCCGGAACCTGACGGATTGCAAAAGAACGAAGTCGAGGGTGTCGGCACGCCTGAAATCGAAGCCGCTTTGCCGACGGGTTCACTTGTGCCCCCGGCCAGTGAAGGGGGATGCCCCCCCCCGCTGGAATGGCAAGAGATCTTGCGCGAATTTCACGCGCAGGCCGACAACTGGTATCTCGACCGGGGAGATTATCGACTCGCGGGACGGACAATGGGTTCGGGGCCGCCGCTGTATCTCTTGAATTCGTTCACGGGGACACACGAGTTGTATGCGCTGCTTGTCTGGCTCTTGCGCGACCAATACCGGTGCGTCATGTTCGACGATTGCCTGGCTGGGGCACGGGGACGGGTGACGCTCGATCATCTGGCCAACGATCTGTTGGCCGTGGCAGACACTGCCGGCGATCGACGGTTCGACGTGTTCGCGCCATCGTTCGGGGGGCTGGTCGCAATGACGGCCATGCGCAGCCATTCCGACCGTATCGGCCGAGCCCTTATCCAAGGAGGGTTCGCACATCGCACATTGACGCGGTTTGAACGAGTCCTGATTCGCGTTTGCAGCAGACACCCGGGCCGACTGCGACATCTACCGTTGCGGGGAATTATTCAGCAGCAGAATCACCGCCGCTGGTTTCCGCCGTTCGACAAGACCCGCTGGCGATTTCTGTTTGATAATACAGGCGCCGTGCCGATCGCCGAACTGGCGCGACGGGCTGCAATTGTCCGTGACAGCGATTTGCGGCCCATCGTGCAAGAGATTCGGCAGCCAGTGCGGCTGGTGCGGACGGAGGGAAATGGCAGCATCCTCGATCGCTGCTGCGATGAACTTTCGGCGGGATTACCGAACGCAACCGAGGAGTTCATCGACAATACTGGACAGTTTCCCTGGTTGACGCATCCCCACCGGTTGGCGAAGGTGATTCGCGAGTTTCTCGAAGGAGGCAAATGATTCGCAGGGCAAATGCCTGCCGTGCTGAAGATTTCTAAAGCGGGTTTGGGTAGTATGGCAGGGTATGGTTTTTGGCCGGCAAACGATTAAGATGATGCGGCCACGGTACATTTCCGACTTTCCATCTGCGACAGTCTCGGCGAAGCAAACATAAGCATAGAACGTCAGCAATATAACTCATGTCGAACGACCTGCCCGCTCCTTTGGATGTCATTGCCGTCGGAGCCCATCCTGATGACGTCGAAATCGCGTGCGGCGGAACGCTGGCGCAACTCGTGCGCCAGGGTTATCGTGTGGGCATCGTCGACCTGACCGATGGTGAGCCTACTCCGGCAAGCCCTGGCCCAGAAGTGCGGCTGGCCGAGGCGGCCGAGGCCGCCCGGATCCTGGGGGTGCAAGTGCGACAGACGCTTGAGTTGCCGAACCGCCGACTGCTCGATTCGCACGAGGCGCGGCTGGCGCTGGCAACGGTCTTCAGACGCTATCGCCCGGCCGTGGTGCTGGGGTTGGCGGGAAAGACTCCGCTGGCTTCGCCCGATCATTATCAGGCGGTGCAGATTACCGATGCGGCTGTGTTTTATTCGCGGCTCAGCAAGTGGGACGACCAGTTTGACGGTTTGCCGGTGCACACGATCAAGAAGCAGGTGTGGTATCCCCTGGGATTCTCGAACCTTCAAATCCCATCGACGGGCGGCCATTTTGTGGTGGATATCAGTGAAACCCTGGCGGTAAAATTGAAGGCAATTCGGGCCTACGTCACGCAGTTCCCTCCCGCGAAGGATCGACTGTTTCAAACGCTCGAGGGACAAAATCGATTTTATGGGGGGAGTGCGGGGTTCGACTCGGGCGAATTGTTTTTTGCCTCTGGAACGCTCGGCGCCCGCGATCTCGTTAAAATGGTAAATCCGTAATCATTCACAGATAAAGACTCGCCTGTAACATTCGCGAATGACGAATCGTCGGGGCTGGGCAGGTCGCAATCAGTTCAAGCCTGGAAGGGGAGCCTGGAGCCGTGGCACTCGCAGTTCGATGGGGCACCGTCAGTATTACTGGCGATTATCGCGAGAACAACGAAGATCGTTGTCTGGCTGATTCCACGGGACGATTCTTTCTTGTCGCCGATGGCATGGGGGGGCAGTGCGCCGGTGAAAAGGCCAGCGAAATGGCCGTCGAACTGATCGCGAAAACGCTCCAGCAAATGGTCGATTTCAACCGCGACGAGAATCAAAAAGTGCTCTCGGCGATCGATCAGGCGGTGGCGCACGCCAATGGCGAGATTATGGCTTTGAGCGAGCTTGATCCGGATTATCACAATATGGGGACGACGATCGCCGTGGCGGTCAAGGTGGCAGATCGGCTATTCGTCGCGGGCATTGGCGACAGCCGGGTGTATCTGTTGCGCAATTCCCGGATGCAACGGCTGACCAAGGACCACTCCCTCACCGACGCTCTGCTTGAAGCGGGAACGATCACTGAAGAAGAGGCGGCCCGGCACCGTTACCGCAATGTGCTGTACCGGTATTTGGGAACCAAAGAAGGAGGAACCGGCGCCAAGGCCCAGCCGGTCGATCTGCAACGGGGCGACCGGTTTCTTCTGTGTTCTGACGGCGCGACTGACGGGTTGCAGGATCAGGATATGGCGGCCCTGCTTGCCAGCCACGACGACCCGCAGCAGGCGGCGCAGGCGATTGTCAACGCCGCCCAACAGGCAGGATCGCGCGACAACATTACGTGTATGACGATCTATGCCGAATGAGCGGCACAATCCCCCCATTGTGTCACGACAGTCCTTTCTGAGCCCAGGTTTTTCTCCGCAAATCTTGCATAAGTTCTCGAATTTGCGCAGAAGATAGCGTAGAATAGGTAATGATCGATACGATCGCGCCCACATGGGGCGCCCGCCTTCTACTTCTAACTGTCGGAGAGCCGCACAATGGCCAATAGATTTCTCTACATGACCGCGGCCGCGCTGTCGGTCTGGTCGCTCAACCTGGGAACGTTATTCGCACAGGCTCCCCCCGCCAGCCCCGTCCCCCCCGCGAAGAGCCCGTTCGAGCAGATGACGACCGGCATGAAAAAGGTCGACGGGATGTGGACGCTGTATCATAAAGATCAGCAATTGCTCGTCGAACTCCATGCGGGAGATCTCAATCAGAACTTCATCGTTTTGACCTCCATTGCCAAGGGGATCAGCGCCGGCAGTGTTCTGGGAGGCATGAGTTGGGGGTTCGGCGATGACGTGATTTGGAGTTTCGTCAAAGTCGGAGAAAAGCTGCACGTTCTGCGGCGGAACGTGCGCTTCCGTGCGAATCCCGGCAGCCCGGAAGCCAGCGCCGTCAAGCTGGCATACAACGACAGTGTGTTACACGCCCTGCCGATCTTGGCGACCAGCCCTTCGGGAGGAATGCTCGTCGACATGACGCGCATCTTTATGAGCGACGACGAGAACATCGGGCGTTCGGTGGGCATGTCGTTCGCCTCCGATCGCTCGACTTGGGGCAAGGTCAAGGCCTTTGCGCAAAACGTTGAACTTCAAGTGGCCGCCGTTTACGTGGGCGGACGCGATTTCGACACAGTGGCCGACCCGCGCGGGGCGCAGATCAGCGTGCATTACAGCATCAGCAAATTGCCCGCGGGCGATTACCGCCCGCGTGTCGCCGACGATCGCATTGGATACTTTTTAACAGTGCTCAAGGATTTTTCTGACAAGAAGGATGATGAACGCTTCGTGCGGTACATCAACCGCTGGAACCTGCAAAAAGCCGACCCTTCGGCGAAGCTCTCTCCGCCGAAGGAGCCAATCCGGTTCTATCTCGAAAAGACGATTCCCATCAATCTGCGTCCTTATGTGCGCGCGGGAATTGAAGAATGGAACAAGGCCTTCGAGAAGCTGGGATTCGCCAATGCGGTTGAAGTTTTGCAGCAGCGCGATGACGACGACTGGGATCCGGAAGACGTGCGCTATAACACCTTCCGCTGGATCACGGCCGGAGCCGGTTTCGCAATGGGGCCATCGCGTGTCAACCCCATGACGGGTCAGATTCTCGATGCCGACATCATCTTCGACGCCGACTTCCTGCAAGCGTGGAAGCATCAATACGAAACCTTTACGCTGAATGATGCGGCGGCCCTGATGGGTCAGCCATTGGGCGACGGAAAACCAGGCCAACCGCTCGATCCTGCCACGGTTGCGTTTGGTGCGGCACTGGGCCATCGGCACCCCGCCGGCGCAGGCGGATTTTGCAATTACTGCATCGGCATGCAGCAGCAGATGGGGTTTGCCACGGCGGTGATGACGGCCCGCGGCGACATGGGGGCCCCGGGCGCCGGCCTGCCCGACGAGTTGATCGCACAAGGGCTGAAGGAAGTCGTCATGCACGAAGTTGGCCACACTCTGGGGTTGCGACACAACTTTAAGGCCAGTTCATGGAAGACCCTGGCAGAAATCGATGACCCGGTCAAAGCCGTCACGGAAGGGACCGTAGCGAGTGTTATGGACTATACGCCCACGAACATCGCCCCCAAAGGAACGAAACAGGGGCTGTACTATCCGCAAACGATTGGTCCGTATGACTATTGGGCCATTGAATACGGCTACAAACAACTCGACGGCAATGAAGCCGCCGAACTCAAAAAGATCGCATCACGCAGTGCCGAACCGGGGCTCGACTTCGCCACCGACGAAGACACGCGGGGTGGCATCGACTCAGACCCGCTGGTCAATCGCTTTGACTTCAGCAAAGACCCCATTGAATTCGCCCGTCGGCAGACGAAAAACTCGTCAGAACTGTGGAACAAGGTCGTTGAACGGGCCGTCGTCGACGGAGATGGCTACCAGCGGGCGCGGCAGGCGCTCGGTATGCTTTTGAATGAGTATTGGCGGACGCTGTCGTTCGTCGCTCGATACCCGGGTGGCATTTACATTCACCGCGATCACAAGGGAGACGCCAATGGCCGGCTTCCGTTCAAGCCGGTTGAAGCCGTCAAACAGCGGGAAGCGATGAAATTGCTGGCCGATTCAGCATTCAATATTCCGACGCTGCCACCGCCCGAGGTTCTCAACTCGCTGGCCTCGACCCGTTGGAGCCATTGGGGAATGCGTGAACCGCGGCGCCTCGATTATCCGGTACATGGACAGGTCGAACTGTTCCAGTCAATGATTCTGTCGCAACTTCTCTCGACCTCGACGTTGTCGCGACTCTATGACGGCGAGCTCACGCAAGCGGTCGATGGCGATGCCTATACATTGGCCGAACACCTGCGATCGCTGATCGACGCAATCTTCACCGAGTGGCGCGATGCGCCGCGGGCAGGCGAGTACACCAATCGCAAGCCGTACATTTCGAGCCTTCGCCGCAACCTCCAGCGAACCGCACTGAAACGCCTGGCGGGGCTGGTCAATCCGCCGTCGATGGGCGGTCTGGCGTTTCTCTTCAGCAGCGGGGCGGTTCCAGAAGATGCCCGCACGATTGTCCGCATGCATCTCACCGACATGGACAAGCAGATCACGGCGCTTCTGGCAGCCCAGAACGTCAAAGTCGATGATTACACCCGAGCTCATCTGCTCGACTCGCAGGAGCGCATCCACAAGCTGCTGCAGGCCCAGGTCGTCACCGATTCGATCGACTGAACCGATCGCGTGCCTCATAGGCCAACACCCCGGCTGCTTTACAGCAGCCGGGGTGTTTCTTATTACAACGGTGAATATTTCATTCGTTTCGCCTAAGGTTGAGGACTAGAGAATGCGTCAGGTCGCGTTCTGGCTCACGCTTGTCATTCCTGCGCTCGCCGTTATCTGCGGCGTATGGTTTGGCAACTTTCCGCTCGGCGTGCCTCGCGAATGGGAGTGGGATCGAATTACGCCCACCGGCCCGATTTCTCTCACATTCGTCGTGCCACTCGCGGCGGGGTTACTCTACATCGGCTTCGTCTGGCTCGGAGTACAGCGCATCAGAGTCTGCCGAAGAGCGGAACTCGCAGCCTGGTTGGGGGGGCTGTGCATCTGCGGTTTCACATGGCTGTGGATCGCACAGGAAAGCGCCCCGGAAAGGTATCAACTCTCGAAGACCGTCTGGGTTCTCTTTTTTCGTGGATCTTCAGGGTATTATTCCGAAGCGGTTGGACCGGCTCGCGATCTGCGGACCTACCTCGCCAACTATGAAGACAAGATGGCCGAGGGGGACGTGCTGCATATTGGCACGCATCCCCCCGGATTGGTCATCGTTTTTCGCGAGCTGCTGGACGCATGCGAGGCGCTGCCGATGGTAACCGATTTTGTCATCGCGACAGAGCCAGATTCGGTCCGCGAATCGTTTGCCTGGTTCCAGCAAACGGCGCGACATGCGAAAAACCCGTTGCCTCGCCCCGACCGAGCCGTCTTGTGGCTGGCGACATTGCTGCTGCAGGCAAGTGTCGTGCTGACGATCGTCCCGCTCTATGGCCTTCTGAGGCGCACTGTTTCGCGTCGGGCAAGCTGGCTCGCGGTGACCTTCTGGCCAACGGTTCCGGCCTTGGCTGTGTTCATTCCAAAGTCGGATTGTCTGTATCCGCTGCTGGCTATCGGCTTTGTGTGGCTATGGCTGACGGGCCTCTCGCATCGTTCGCGAGTGCTGTGTTTTCTGTCGGGAATGACGCTGTGGGCGAGCCTGGTCTTAAGCCTGGCATTCCTGCCGGTTTTACTGTTCACATTTCTGGCTACGATCGGAAATCAGTTGTGGCGAGGCGGCTGTCCCGCTGTTGAACCGACCGCCAAAGTTGCACATCCACTGCATTTCTCCGTCGGAAAGAAAATATGGCAGGCAGTGCGTTCTGTCTTTCCCTCGGCGGCCTGGGCTGCCGCGGGGTTTTGCGTCCCTTGCATTGTCGTTTTGTGGCGCCTGAAATTGAACCTGTTCGCGGTCTGGTGGCTGAATTTCCATAATCATGCTGAATTTTATGAGAGGTATCCGCGAACATTCTGGAAGTGGCTGCTCGTCAACCCCGTTGAATTCGCCGTGGCGGCTGGCATCGCGTTGGCTCTGCTCGCTGTCTGGTCGCTGCTGCGTCAGATTCAAGTTCGAGAAAACCAAACTCGAGACGAGGCGTGGGCGTGGCTGTTGACGATTGGTCTGTTGTGGTTAACCTGCAAGAACATGGGCGAAGTGGCCCGACTGTGGATTATTCTGATGCCATTTCTCGTATGGATCGCCGGACCCCTGTTTGACGGGCCTGTCGGTCGCCCAAGCGACACATTGCCGCGGTTTGAACAGCAAAGGGAATTCCCTGCCTGGAATTTGCTTGGCCGCCGCGGCTGGATGGCCGCGCTGGCACTGCAATTGGTGACGACAGCAGCGATTGTGACGCGCGTCACAGGCTTTCATTACCCATAAACTGTGTCGTTTGCATCATCTGCGCCCGGTCTGTGCGACAGGCATTATGAGGCTTGAAGTCTGTGTCTGCCCGGTAGATGCACGCCGACGTGCTGATCTCCCGATAACAGAAGAGCGACTCCGTCTTTGAGAAATCAGCCATAACGCAGAGGGCAGCTGCGTGTTGCCTGCGAACCACCACTCGACTCCGATGAACCATCTCTATCACACCACCTGCGGCGTAATTCTCTTGTGTGCTATCAGCGTTTGCGGCTGCAGCGAGCCGGAAATCGTTGACTATGAGCCCAAGCGGCCCGATGATCGGATTTCCGAGGCAGAACTGGAGTCATTTCTTTCGATTATCGATAGTCTGCCCGATCAGAAACTGCCTTCCATGCCGTCGGTAATGCTCCCCGCGCCGCAATGGAACCGGAACCGTTCTCTGCCTGTCAATGAACTGGTCAACGAAGACGAGAAGGCTCGGATCGAACACGGTTCAATCGACTGGCTGGCGGCACACTTCACTCAATCTCGTTTTTTGAAACGCGGGCTACGTCGCGAACGAATGACGATTTCACAATTCATCGGGCTGTACCTGGCGTTGGGAACGTCACTCTGTCGCGACGGCGTCCCGCCCGATCGCGATCTCGAACAAATACTGATTCGCGGGAAACGCGCGATTGTCGAATTGAAAAAGGACCATCGCGCCTTTTCTGCGCTCCCCGAAGACCTGGCCTACCTGCTGCAGGAACAATCGGGGTGGCTGGCGGTCGTCGACCGGGCCGCCCGTTTAAATTCCGTTCATCCCGACAATCGGGCATTGGTTCAAAAGCACCACGAACGGCTGGTGGCCGTCATACCGGCCGAATTCTTGCGCAAGCCATTTCTGGAATTCGCCACGCTCTTGGACGATCGCGGCATTCCCTTCCAGGAACCGTTCGACCATGAGACCGATGATCACCTCGAATGGTCGCGGGACCAGGCCCTTGTAGGAACCGACACGCCAGAAGAAAAAGAAGGGATCTGAGGCCCCGACAGCCCGAGGATCCGCGCGCCACCGCTTCGCCTGTGTTCTGCCTGATGGCGCAGCGCCGAATGCTTTGAGCAGATCGATCAAGCGGGCCGTCTTATTGCGCGCTTTGCATATCGGGACGCAACGACTTGGCCTCGCGCAGATAAACGTGCACCATTTCACTGGGGCCTTTGTCGGTATTGACGTGAATCAGCACGCGAACGCAACGGGCGAGCCTGCCGGGGACGTCGATTTCTGAAGCGCACAGCAGAGGAACGAGGTTCATTCCCAACTCGCGAGCCGCCTCGGCCGGAAACGTCGCCGTCAAATCTGGCGTCGTGGTAAAAATGATCGAAACGATTTCGTCAAAATCGACAAGCTGATTGGCTGTCAACATCTCACCTAGCAGCTCACGGGTGACCAGCAAGAGGGCGTCTCGCGTATTGTCAGAAGCGCTCGTGGCGCCCCGAATTCCCCGTACTGGCATAGTCTGACCCACTCCCGCGAGGCATGCAGTCGCAATAAATGACAGGAACGAAATGTCCCTCAATGTCTGAATCTTCTACCAAATGCGGCCTTCAGCGGGAAGCGGCAGACTGGAATCATCGAGGCGTCCATCGCTTCCGCATTGTCCCTCGTTCGACGAATTGCACCCCCCTTGCGTGACGGTTGACGCCCCGGCTATGAAACGGGCAGGGTGAATTGCACATCGGGGGCGTTCGATTGGTATGATTCCAGCATGAAATTCAGTAATGTTTAAACCCATTGAGCGCGGTCTTCGACGTTCATCACGTGGTCGTTTTGTATCCGCTTCCGTCGTCGCATTCGAGAGGCTCCGCTATGACGTCTTATTCATATACCGGCCTTTTCCCTTGCAGAATGCTGATTTTGCCTCTGTGCATGATTGTCGTACTGGCTCGAGGGTTCGCCGCCCCTGACGTATTCGTCAGCATGGCGATCGCCCACGAGAAGCCGGGGGCCGACAAGCCTGCCACGGCATCCGCCGAGCCACTTTCGAAATTTGAAGAAACTTGGCAAGTCATCTACATCGGCAAATCGCGGGTGGGGTTTGGACGATCGAGCGTGACGCGTAAGACGATCGATGGCGAAGAGCTGGTTCTTACCGACACAGAACTGGCTCTTGTCATTTCGCGACTCGGCCAGACGATTAAGTTGAAGATGATCAACAAAACCGAAGAAAGCCCCGATGGGGATCTGCACGAATTCGCTTTTGAATTGAAGGCCCCCCCGGCTGAATCGCTCCGCACGCGGGGCAAGGTCGAGGGCGGCACTCTCACGGTTATCACAGAAACCAATGGTAAACCGCGGACGAAGACACAACCATGGGACAGCTCGGTCAAGTCACCTGCGCTCCAGGAACGGCTCCTGCGGGACGCGCCCTTGATGCCTGGAGAGAGCCGAAGTTTTAAGGCTTACCTGCCCGAACTGGGAGCGGCCAGCACGTTCAAACTGCAAGCGGGCGACTACGAACAGGTCAAGTTGCTTGACGGAAAAACAGCTAAACTTCTGCGAGTGACGGTGACGCAAAGTATTGACCCGAACAACACCACGCTTGACTATGTGGATGCCCTAGGCGTTTCGCAGAAGACCACTATGAACCTAGCCGGTCTGTCAGTGTCGATTTATAAAGTCAGCCAGCAAGAAGCCCTCAAAGCACTTACTGGCGAAGAAGTCGATCTCGCCGTGGCAACGTTCATCAAAGTGGCGGCGATCGAGAATTCGCAGAAAACGCGACGCGTCATTTACCGCATCACGACGCCCGGCGAAGACCCCGAGAAAATCCTGAGCAGGGGGCTGACGCAGCGAATTGCGAGGGTCGATGCGCACACCGCCGACTTGACTGTCGAAGCCATCACCCCGCCAGAGAAATCGCCCGACAGCTCCGACAAAGAGTCCGCCAAGGAATTCACGGCTTCCAGCAGTTTTATCCAAAGTGACGACGAACTGGTACAAAAACACGCGAGGGACGCCGTGGGCGCCGAGACTGACCCGTGGAAATCTGCACAGTTGATGGAACGCTGGGTCAACACGAGCATCAAGCAGAAAAACTTTTCAACGTTGCTGGCCTCGGCGGCCGAGGTCGCCAGAACGCTCTCGGGCGACTGCACCGAGCATGCGGTGCTGCTGGCCGCGATGTGTCGCAGTCGCGGCATTCCCTCGCGAGTCGCGGTTGGGCTGGTCTACGTCCCGAGCCTTTCGAGCTTTGGTG
Source organism: Planctomycetia bacterium (assembly GCA_043746425.1). GTDB lineage: Bacteria > Planctomycetota > Planctomycetia > Planctomycetales > Planctomycetaceae > JACQFH01. Next base: position 901 of record JAYTRB010000699.1, on the reverse strand, counting down.
GGCACATGTGGACCGAGGTTTTTGTAAGAGGGATATGGATTCCGTTAGACGCCACTCTCGGGAAAGGAGGAATCGCTGCCGACCACATCAAGTTTGCTGATTCCAGTTTTTCGGACGACGGCGAATCCGCACCACTTACTTCGTTTCTGCCGATGGCCAGCGTGCTGGGCAAAATGAAAATCGAAGTTCGAGACGTGCAGCACAAGAAGTAAGGCATTTCTGCGGCGACTTCGTCGTAGCGCAGGCGCGCCGGGCCTGTACAGATAAAGCCTCAGCACTGCTTCGTGAGAATCAAATTTCCGTTGCGGGTGTGCCGCAGCCTGTAGACCTCATGGCCGTGAATGATGAGAATTTCGCGCCGACCATCGAGCAGATCCTCAGAACGGATTGTAACGGGGTAAGGCGAGCCGGACACTGACCCTGACGTGGAAGATGCATTGGGCTAGGCGCTGGGTGACACTCGAATCCCCTCGTACGCCGCGAAGCGGTTTTCGATGTGGTGAAACTCCAGCAACCGGGCGATAAAATCATCACCAGCCTGATCAATATGAGCCAAACCGACAGTGATCAGGGTGTTCGCGATGTGGCCACGAGGGCACTGTTGTTAGCCGCAGCAACTCGCTGACAACTTGCCGCGATCGCATGAACTTGTCAGCAAAATGAGCATAAAAACGCGTCAAAAGAAATTGGTTGCCGATCTGATTTGGCAACATGAAGTTCGTCATTACTCAATTCGTTGAAAGATTCAAAATGCACTGGGGCGCTTTGGCCTGGCCATTGAATCGGGGGTACCGATTCGCGCGTTGTTGAAACGATGAGGCTAGCTACGTTCGATCGTGAAGTTCAGCGGCACGAACTGCCCTGTTTCGGCGCTTGGGGTGTATGCGCCGGGCGCATTCAC
>JAYTRB010000698.1:0-5675 GCA_043746425.1 Planctomycetia bacterium | reverse complement strand
CCGTCAGCGGCGACAGCCGAACGAGCGAGCCCAGGCACGAACGGCAATCAGCTAGCCGTTTCGCCCCGCAACGACTGTGGCGCGACATCGGGCGGCAATATGTGACCAAGCTTGTCACGCTTGGTCGCCAGGTACTGCTCGCGGTGCTTTTCGGGGGCGGCAATGATGGGAATCTGTTCGACGACTTTGAGCTCAACGCCCGAGTAAACGAAGGCGTTCGTCTTTTTAGGATTGTTCGTCAGCAGTCGTACTTCCGTCAGCCCCAGATCCTTGAGAATCTGCAACCCCACCATATAGTCGCGCATGTCGGCCTTGTAACCCAGAATGTTGTTGGCCTCGACCGTATCGAGTCCCTGATCCTGCAAGACGTAAGCCTTGAGCTTCGGGACCAGTCCAATGCCGCGCCCTTCCTGCGGCAAATAGACGAGCGCGCCTGCCCCTTCGTCGGCGATCATCGACAAGGCCATGTGCAACTGATCGCCGCAGTCGCAGCGCAGCGATGCCAGCAAGTCTCCTGTGAAGCACGACGAATGCATCCGCACCAATGGCGCCGGAGACAAACTCAAATCTCCGATTACGATTGCCAGCGGCACCTGGTCGTCGTGCTCGACGTGATAGGCAATGACCGTCGCATCTCCATATTTCGTCGGCACTCGGGCTTCGACTTCCCTTCGCACCAAACGCTCGCTGAGTCGCCGGTGCCGAATCAGCTGTTCAATTGAGATCATCGGAATGCCGAATTCTCGCGAAAGCGCGTGGAATTCGGCGTGATCGGCCATGCCGGTACCTCGCCGACTTAGAATCTCGATGAGCACTCCGGCCGGATTGAGCCCTGCCATTCGCAAAAGGTCAACAACCGCTTCGGTGTGTCCGGCCCGCCGCAGCACTCCGCCGGGCTTTGCCAGCAGAGGGTAGATGTGCCCGGGACGGACGAAATCGGCCGGTGTCGAATTCGGGTCGGCTAGTGCCCGCAGCGTACGGGCTCGATTCTCGGCGCTGACACCCGTTCCACTGTCGCGATGGTCGACGGGAATCAGAAACGCCGTCTGCATCGGCGCTGTGTTGTGGTCGGGGGGAACCATCGCTGGCAACCGCAATCGCTCGGCCACTTCCGACGAAATGGGGGCACAAAGTACTCCGCGGCCGACTTCAAGCATGAAGTTCACGGTCTCGGGGGTGATGCTCTCGGCGGCACAGACAAAGTCACCTTCGTTTTCTCGTTCGGCGGCGTCGACCACGATTACGACGCGGCCAGCCCGCAAGGCCACCAGCACTTCGTCGATGGCACTGTACTGAAAGTCTGACATGGAAAGTCACTAGGTTATAATGAGATTCATTAATCGCGACCCGACCGCCGAGCGCGTGCTGGATGTCGAGTTGTCTCCCGATGGGAACCGTCGGCGCCGCATGATCGCTTTCCGCCGCGTTGTCGGCTATCGGGCATTTCACGCCTCTTTAGCAACGACGAATGGAAGACGAAAAAAAGGCAGTCTCTCGCCGCGCTATACAAATTCCAGCGGGATGGCATGTTCACTGCGCCGACCCAGATTGTCCCCATTGTACATCCCTCGCGGCGTGAATGTATCGGCTGGGGCAATCTTGACGCGACAATATATGTTGATATATTGAATATGTGGCAATGGCAAGGATCCGCCAACGATGCGGTTACATCGCAGGCTTATTACACGAGCAATTCCGCCTGCGTTGGAAATTTTAATCGGCCCATGGTGGATTGTCATTTCACACTGATACTGAGCGTCTCGACACAACCGCGTTGCGTTCATCAATTCGGCAAGATATGCTTATGGGTGAGTTGCGACGCATCCGAATTCGTCCACAGATATTGGGGATGTATCCGCAGCTAACCTGAGATACGACACGGGCTTCGAGTCAGCTTACCGCATCGGCAGCCTGACTTCCCGCCGCGAACCGCTCGCATTGGCCTTTGTCGCCCGCGAAATGGAATTTCGCTCGACCAACCGGGAGAACAAGCAATGATTCGTCCGTGGAAAAAGGCCGTCGCCTTCGGCCTCGTCTGTGTCTGCGCATCGCTCGCAGCTTCTCAGGTTGAAGCCCAGGCCCCGAAACCCAAGGGACTGGGCGACCCCGGTGCGCTCACGGCAATCAAAGTCGAGCCCAATATCAACGACAAGGGCATCTCGATTCGCGGTCGCGATTCGCGACAGCAGATTTTCGTCACGGGGGTCTATTCTTCCGGCCAGGTTCGTGACTACACGCGCAAGACCGCGTATTCGTCGCAGCCGGATGGAATCATCAAGATCGACGCCAATGGCATGATCACTCCGCTGGCCGACGGCACGACGACCATCCTCGCGAAAGACATGACTTCGGGGCTCTCGGCGACACTTCCCATGACAGTCACCGATATGTCTGGAGATCTGCAGATCAACTTCACAAACCAAATTGTGCCCATTTTCACCAAACTGGGGTGCAACAGCGGCGGATGCCACGGCAAATCGAGCGGACAGAACGGATTTCGGCTCTCACTTCTGGGATTCTACCCTGATGAAGACTTCGAGTATCTTGTGAAAGAAGCCCGCGGACGACGGCTGTTTCCCTCTTCGCCAGGGCAAAGTTTGCTGCTTCTGAAGCCTGTCGGCCGTTCGCCGCACGGCGGCGGAAAGCGGATGGAAATCGACAGCTACGAGTACCGCCAGATTGCCCGCTGGATCGAGCAGGGAATGCCCTACGGTTCACAGAAAGATCCGGTTGTCACGGGCATTAAATGCTTCCCGGAAGGGCGCATCATGGATCGCGGGTCAGACCAGCAGATTACGACGCTGGCGATCTACAGCGATGGCACGACTGAAGATGTGACGCAGATGGCCCTGTACGAGCCGAATGACACTGAAATGGCCGAAGTGACGAATACCGGGCTTGTCAAAACCCTCGATCTCTCGGGGGAAGTTGCCGTGATGGCCCGTTACCAGGGGCAGGTATCGACATTTCGCGCAACGATACCGCTGGGGGCTCAAATGGGTCCGCTGCCTGAACCGAAGAACTTTATCGACGTCGCGGTGCTGACAAAGCTCAAGCTGCTGGGAATTCCGCCGTCACCCATTTGCGACGACGCAACATTTATTCGGCGGGTGACGGTCGACATAAGTGGCCGGCTTCCGACAGAGCAGGAAGATCGCGATTTTCTGGCGAGCAGTGATCCGCAGAAACGGGACAAACTTATCGACCAGTTGGTCGACAGCCCAGGCTATGCCGATCTGTTTGCCAATAAATGGAATATGGTGCTGCGCAACAAGCGCCGACAGCCGCAGGATACGCGCGGCACGTATGCCTTCTTTGCCTGGATTCGAGATGCTCTCGAAGAGAATAGGCCGTATGATCAGATCGTCCGCGACGTGCTGACGGCGTCGGGCGATGTCGCCAGCAACCCGCCGGTCACCTGGTACCGCGAGGTCGCGCAGACTAACGAACAGGTTGAAGACACTGCCCAATTATTTATGGGGCTGCGAATTCAATGCGCTCGCTGTCATCATCACCCATTTGAAAAATGGAGCCAGGACGATTACTACGGTTTCTCGGCGTTCTTCAGTCGGGTGGGCCGCAAGACCGGCGATAACCCGCGCGAGCAGCGCGTGTTTCACAACGATGGGGTCGCCAGCGCCAACAATCCGCGATCGGGGAAGGCTCTTAAGCCGACAGGTCTGGGAGCACCGCCGCTGGATGTGCCGGCCGACCGCGACCCGCGGCACCTTCTGGTCGACTGGATGGCCGGCAAAGAGAACAAATTCTTCGCTCCGGCCGTCGTTAACCGCTACTGGAAGCACTTTTTCGATCGTGGGATTGTCGAACCCGAAGACGACATGCGCGAAACGAATCCGCCGACAAATCCAGATCTCATCAAGGCCCTGGCCGAGCATTTCATCAGTCACGGCTTCGATCTGAAGGATCTCGTGCGGACGATCTGCAAGTCGAACACCTATCAGCTCAGCTCGCTTCCGAACGATTACAACCTGAAAGACAAACAGAACTTCTCGCGGTACTATCCGAAGCGGCTTAAGGCAGAAGTACTGTATGACGCCTTGCATCAGGTCACGGCGACGACGCAGGGTTACAGCGGCCTGCCAGCTGGCACGTCTGCGTTGCAGCTTCCCGACCCGACCGTAGGGCCGTATTTCCTGAAGGTCTTCGGCCAACCGCAGGCCGACACCGCCTGCGAATGCGAACGATCGCAGGAAGCCAATTTGGCCCAGAGCCTGCACCTCCTGAACAGCAGTGAAGTGCAGGGAAAGATTTCAAGTGGCTCGGGCCGCGCGGCGCTGCTGGCAGCCGAGAAAGACAGAACCGATGAAGCGCGCGTGCAAGAGCTCTACCGGTGGGTGTATTCGCGCAATCCCGATCCCGAGGAAATGAAAATCGCGATGGCGCACCTGGCCAAGCACGAACAGAACAAGAAGACCGCCTGGGAGGACATTATCTGGGCGCTATTAAATACGAAGGAATTCCTTTTCAATCATTAATCGGTTTCGGTCAACTGCGAGGCGGGCCAACGCCATGCGGCACGATTCCCCCGGGAGCGCATCCCCGGGGGATTTTTTTTTCGCTCGCGCATGCCCGGCGCCGCGCGATCGGCGTCGGGCCGATTGACGAATGCCAGAAGCGGCCGGTTCGAAGGTCGCCGCGAACATGGCGCCGCAACGACAACATGAAAGCACGAATTCCCTTCGAAGCTCCTCTAAACACAAGCCACACAGCCGCTGGTATTGATTCTCGATCGTTCCGCTGCCATCATGACCTTGGCAACCGGGAAAAACAATTCGAATGAGATGAGGCACCTGCATGCGCTGGGACGGCGGCGAAGAGAGCGAGAATGTCGAAGACCGACGCGGTGGCGGCCGCGGCCCCACTTTTTTTGTAGGAGGGACGGCCGGGCTGATCATCGTCATTCTGGCATGGTTCTTCGGCGTTGATCCACAAATGTTACTGAACCCGCCAGGGGGCGGCGGCATTGCGGTGGGCCCGGTCGCTCAGAATCAGGAAGAACGCAACGCCGACCCCGAAGACGAGCGGCTCGCGCATTTCGCGAAAGTCATCTTTCGCGATACCGAACTTGTCTGGGAGGATCTGTTTCAAAAGATGGGCCGTGAGTATTCCAAACCCACACTGGTTCTGTTCAGCGGACAGGTCGACTCGGCGTGCGGGCAGGCGAGCGCCGCCGTCGGCCCCTTTTACTGCGGCAACGACGCACGCGTCTACATTGACCTCGACTTTTACAGCGACATGCAGCGCAAATTGAACTCTCCCGGTGAATTTGCCAGGGCATACGTTCTCGCCCACGAGGTCGGGCATCACGTTCAGCATCTTCTGGGATATTCGGCGATGGCCGACAAGGCCCGGCGGATTCAAGGCGATCAGGTGCGCCACAAAGTATCGGTGAGACTCGAACTGCAGGCCGATTATTTCGCCGGTGTCTGGGCGCACCACGCACAAGAGAAATTCCACTTTCTCGAGCGCGGCGACTTAGAGACAGCATTGCACGCGGCGTTCGAGATCGGCGATGACCGGTTGCAGAAGCGGGCCCAGGGGCGCGTCGTACCAGACTCGTTTACGCATGGCACTTCAAAACAGCGCATGCGATGGTTTGAAAGGGGCTTCGAAAGCGGCGACGTCAATGGCGCGCGGCAATTGTTCGATCTCGA
>JAYTRB010000697.1:0-6890 GCA_043746425.1 Planctomycetia bacterium | reverse complement strand
GCCCTGGGCGAGTGGGGCCAACCCGAGGGAAGCATGGGGGTCGACGTTGGCGATTTCGATGGCGACGGAAGGCCCGACATCTGGGTCACGAATTTCGACAATGAAGACAACTCGCTTTTCCGCAATGTCGGAGAGGGGTTATTCATGCACGCGACGGTCGCCGCAGGGCTGGCTGGCGTGTCTCGCATGAATTCGGGGTTCGGAACCGCATTGGCCGATTTCGACGGCGACGGCTGGCTCGACATCTTCGTCTTCAACGGAAATCCCACGTACCGAATCGCGCAATCTCCATTTTTACAGGATCCGCAGTTGTTTCATAATCTTCAGGGACGACGATTCGAAAACGTTTCAGCACGCGGTGGATCGTTTTTTCGCGAGAAGCACGCGGGTCGGGGGAGCGCTGTCGGCGACCTGGATGGCGACGGCGCTGCCGATCTGGTGGCCGTGCCGATGAACTCTCCCGTGCGCCTGTTGCGCAATCGCCAGTCGCCCAAAAATTTTGTCTCGATCGCGCTTCGCGCTCGAAAAGGTGAGCCCGACGCCACGGGCGCGCAGGTCGCGGCCACCTACGACGGCCGGCGTGTGGCGCGGTTTGCAGTGCGGGGCGGGGGCTATTTTTCGCATTCTGACCCGCGGATGATCTTTCCGGTGGCTGCCGATGCGGCTACAGTCGACGTGACCGTCGACTGGCCCGGCCGCGGGCATGAGAATTTTCAAAGACTTGCGGTTCGCAAGACCCATTTACTCATTGAAGGGCGGGGGGCCGCGATCAATGAGCCGCAATAGTGACACGCCAAAGATTCGTCGTTTTTTCGTGCTGTCGATTCTCGGCGTGATGGCCGCGTTCGGCCTGTGGCTGTTTTTGAAACCGAACCCGACAAAGCTGCTCGAACAGGGATTGACGCTCGGCCGGAGAAATCCGGCTGCCGGCGAACGGTTGGTCCGCCGCGCGATGAATTCGTCCCCCGGGCGGTATCCCGATGCCGAGATCGCGCTGTGCCTGCTGCTTGCCAACCAGGGAGCGTGGGAGGAGGCCTCGCGGACGTTTGAAAGGGTCGATAAAACCGCCTGCCGCGCCGATTTGCTGCTGGCCTTGGGCCGCAGCGCTTTGCAATCGAACAAGGGCCCGCAAGCCCTCGAGGCGCTTGAGGCTGTGCGGCGACGGGGCACTCAGGATAGTGCGGCGGCGCTGGAATTGTTAATCGCCAACTATCGCGAATGGGGGCAAAAAGACAATCTGCTCGCCGCCGCCCGCGAACTGACGCAACTGCAACCCGACAACCCTCGCCCCTGGGCTTTGCGGGTAGAGTTACTTAAAGACGAGGTGGGTCATGAAGCAGAGTGCCTGGAAGTCATTCGTGAAGCACTCACCTGTGATCTGCCTGACGACTTTCTTCTTGAACTCCGCCACCGACTCATCGAGCAATTGATTGTTTGTGGCGATATTCAGGGGGCGCGGCGGGAACTTGCAGAATTAATGCCGCTCGAAGGCGAGTCATTTCGTTTTCGAGTGTACGAAGTCGATCTCTACCGCTTGGAAGGGCGGCCCCACAAAGCGTTGGAAATCATGAACATGGTCTTCTCTCAGGCGCGTGATCCGGCAGTGGCGTGTCTCAATCGCGGAGTCATTTACATCGATCTGGGACGATTTGAAGAAGCCATTCACGACCTCAAGCGAACCGTCGCCGCTCAGCCCATGAATGCGACCGCGCATTTCAAACTCGCTGAGGCCTATCGCCGGCTGCAGCGCGATGAACCGGCGCGGCGCCATCGAGAGATTGCCGCGGGTATCAACGCCAAGCGCGGCCAGATCGGCATGTTGCACAAACGGCTCAGGAGAGAGCCCGAGAACCGCCAGATTTACGAAAAACTTGCAGAACTCTGTCGCGATCTGGGCGAAGAGGAAGCGGCCCGGCAGTGGGAACAACGGGCGGCCCGTCTGGTGGCTCATTCCCCGTCAAATTCGTGACAGCCCATGAATACCCAACAAGAAACAGACCGCCCTGCCCTGTCGTCGTGATACGATTAGGGACAGCGGGAGTCACATCTCGGCGATCTTCCCCCGCCAAACCGATGGCACGCCGTCGATGCCCTGCGCGTAACTAACCGCCGCACACTCTCGTCGGGATGCGGCGACGATTGCCAGCAGGCCCTCTTTTAACAAATGGCAATCGTCAGCGTTCAGACCGCACGGCGCCACGAACCGAAGCGCGGGGGCTGGCGCTGCGCGCCGTGGCGAGCTGCGATACTGCCAACGGAATTGCTACGTGCCGCAGCTGCCGGTAGTCCGCCGCATGCTCAACGGCCAGAATCGACTGGTTGACGTTCAGATCGTGAAAGACCTGCGTCGTTCCGCTGGCCGGCCAGTGAATCTCGAGAAGTTCGATCCGCTCGGCACTCCCCAGCCCGATCGTCAGTTCGAGCGGATTGGCTCCGAAACTGCTGCCCGACGAGACATGCCGGTAGATCGTCATGGACTGATCCCCTGCCGTGACGATTTTGATTCGCGCCCCGATGGCGGCTCGGGTGGTCTCTACGCCGACAAGTTTTAACGTCAGCCATTGGGCGTCGTGACCGGGGTTCTGGAAGAGTACATTGTGATACTTGTCGCCGTTGGCAATGCCCCCCATTTGCATGAAAATATCGACATTGCCATCGCGATCCCAGTCGCCAGCAGCGATGGCGTGCCCCTTTTGCAGGTGCCCGGTCCCTGAGCTGGCGGTAATTTCTGCGAAGCGCCGACCGGCCACGTTCTTGAACATGCGGTTGGGGACGAGTGTTTCAAGGAGCGGATCGCCCGTCCCCAGATACATATCTAGAAAGCCATCATTATCGAAGTCTCCAAAGTTACTTCCCATCGTGGCAAAGACCATGTCGAGGCCGGCTTTCTGGGTCACGTCCTCGAAATATTCGCCATGCCGGTTGTGGTAGAGTCTATTGGAATTGCGCTCGTGGGGCTCCCCCAACAGGCCTTTGACAATATCTGCCAGTGTGCGGTCGAAGCTGCTGGCGAAGAGGTCGAGCCAGCCATCGTTATCGTAGTCCCAGGCCCAGCAAGAGAACCCGGTCATCGGTCCGTCGACGTGCCAAGCGGCCGTCACGTCCGAAAAGGTGCCATTGCGATTATTTCGAAACAGACGCGACTTGCTCGAAAGAAAATCGACGAACAGATCGGAGTAACCGTCATTGTCGATGTCGATCCATGCGGCCCCTTTGCACAGGGGGTGGTCGTCCTGCCCCAGTCCGGCAGCGCGGGCGACCTCCTGAAAAGCGCCGTCGCCGCGGTTGCGAAACAGGCGGCTCGGCTGCGCCTCACACGACACGAAGAGGTCAATCTGCCCGTCATTGTCATAATCGGCCCAGGCGGCCGAGTTCGAATTGACCGGAACGAGCATCTTGGCCTTTTCGGTGACGTCCGAGAATGTGCCATCGCCGTTATTCTGCAACAGCGAGGGGCGAATCGGCAGACTGATCCACGCGCCCCGTGGGATATAGACGTCCATGAAACCGTCGTTATTGAAATCGGCTTGTACACAATACAGCCCGCCCAGTTGTTCGGTGACACCTGCGGCCGCGGTACACTCTTCAAATCGGCCGCTTCCGGTGTTGCGGTACAGCGCCATCGACATGCTCGCGTCGTTTGAGGTCACGGCGATATCCAGCAGGCCGTCATTGTCGAAGTCGTCCATGATCGCTCCGCCCGAGAGGTTCAAGCGGTTCACGCCGACGAGGTGGCCAATGTCACGAAACCGGCCGATGTCGAATTCGCACTGCCGAAAATGATCGAGCGAAAGCAGGAATCTGCGATCAACCAGTTGCGGATGCTCGCCGAGCGTCATGTGGGCCACGTTGAGCAGCCAGCGAACTTCCAGATCGTCGGGGAACTGTTCGAGATATTCAGAGAAATGGCCGATCGCCAGGCGCGACCCCTCAGGGTTGGTATGCAGTGCCGCCCGAGCGATGGGCAGAATGCACGAGCTCTCGCCCCGGCAAAGAATGCAGTTGTCGTTCTCGCCGCGTCGCAGAGCCGTAACTCCCTGCACATAAACGATCGTATACAGCCACGATCGAGCCATTTCTCGACGGTCTTCGAGCAGCGCACGAATCTCAGCCAGAACCGTGTAGGCCTGCTTGGGTTCCCCTTCATAGTTCAGGTAAACGGCTTTCGAAAACAGGGCGGAGAACCTGGCAGCCTCGTTCGGCGTCGATTCGGCCAGAATGCGGTCGATGGCTTCAATATTGCGGTAGCCGATATCGCGCCATGCGTCACTGACTTGTTGCAGAGGCGCACTGGGCGGCCAGCGGTCGAGCGTGGCAGCAACATTTTGCAGGCCGCTGCAGTCGACGGGTTTACGGGGTTGAAAGTCTGGCTCTCCGCGCGCCGAAACCGGCCGGCGCGCTGAAACAGACCGGTGACTCGATTTCCAAGCGCCCCCCACGATTGCCAGGCCGAGCATCAGGCCGGCAATGAGTTTCCAGAAACGAAATCCAGATGCTGGCAGCGCCGCAGGTTCCATAAACGATTCCACTAAACACCAGTCGACAGGAACGGATTGAAGTATCCCAGTTTCCTGGCGAATAATCAAACACGCTATTGCCCCGATTTGCCTGACGAAGAGATCCTGGAACACCAATTCTCCCGGACTTACGCGAATCGCATTCAGAAAAGCGGCAGCGAACTGCGCGGAACCGAATCGCCCTGCCCGCGGATGAAATCAGTGTGAGTTAGTGTTCCCCTCTTTCTTTTTGTCCTTCCAACCCTCCCGGTTTATCGATTCGCAGATCAGAGAGGGGCGGCTTGCGGGGGGGAGGCATTCCTGACACAATCAAAGTGTTCTATGTCTACGCCGAGGTGGGTTTGAATCCCGTTGAAGGCGAGAGCACACCCCTCGTCGATAATGGCCGACAACCAGCACTTCCATCGCAATAGCAGGCTCATGACCGGTATGTCGCTGGTCGGGCTGTTGCTTTTGCTCTCCGCCGTCGGATGGGGTCTGTGGCGCCTGACACGCGACGACCAAATCGCCGCGCCGCCAAAAACACCGGCCCGCACAGAGCTCGCGATCGAACCTGTCGAGCCCTTGATAAAACCTTCGGCAGTTTCCAATGACTACCTCGGCAGCGCCGCCTGCCGAGAATGTCATCGCGCCGTGTGGGAGCGCTACCAGTCCCATCCGATGGCCCACTCGCTCAACCTCGTTCTCGATGCCGAACAGGTTGAAAATTACGCTTCCGAAATGCAATTTGTGCGCGGCAAGCGCGAGTACCGTGTCGAGCGAACCGACGACAGCGTCACTCACCATGAACGGCGTTGCGACGACGAGAACGACGTCATTTACGATCAGAGCGTCGAAATTCGATACTCGCTCGGCTCGGGGAAGCGCGGGCGGTCATACATCATTGATCGCGGAGGAATTTTGTTCCTTTCGCCGATATCGTGGTATTCGCAAGGGCACCGCTGGGATCTATCGCCCGGTTTTCCCGAAGAGGGACATCAGCGTTTTGAACGGCGCATTACTGAACGATGCATCATGTGCCACTCGGGGCGAGCGGCTCCCGATCGCGAATGGACCGACCAGTTTCAGCAACCCGCGATTCTCGAATTCTCGATCGGCTGCGAAAACTGTCACGGCCCGGGGGGAGGACACGTCGGCTGGCAAAAGGCGACATTACAACCTGCCGGGGCGGATCCGATTATTAATCCGGCGCACCTCGACCCGGCGCGCAGGGACGGAATCTGTAATCAATGCCATTTACAGGGCGATGCAGAAATCCTGCGATACGGCCGAAGCCATTTCGACTTCCGGCCGGGAATGCATGTGGGAGACGTATGGTCGATTCTGATCTCGAAATCGGCGCTCTCAGATGGCGAATCGACCAAGGCTGTCAGCCAGGTGCAGCAGATGCAGGCCAGTGCCTGTGCCCGGCAAAGCGGGGGACGGTTGGGATGCATTTCCTGCCACGATCCGCACTACGTTCCGAAAGAATCTGAGAGGCCGGCGTTTTATCGCGAAAAGTGTCTGACATGCCATGCGTCAGCAGATTGTCGCGAATCACTCGCACGCCGAAATTCGGCGACGATCGAAGATTCGTGTATTGTCTGCCACATGCCGCGATTGAATGCAGCAGACGTGCCGCACACGAGCCAGACAGATCACACGATTCCCCGACGACCCGGAGTTGCAAATCGCGATCTCCCTGAGCGGCGCGCCGCGGCGTCCGACGATCCCCGGATCTTCGACATTGCCGAGGCGCCCCTCGACCGACTCGAAATGTCGCGCATTCGGGGAATCGTGCTGGCAAAAATGGCCGAAGAGCAGCGGACTCTTCGCCTGGCACAGCGGGCCGAACAGCACCTCGACCCGGTATGGCGCGCCGCCCAGGACGATCGGTTTACCGGTGACGCTCTGGCCATTGTCCGTTTCCTTGAGCATCGGCCGGAACAGGCCCTGGAATTGTGGAGACGGCTTTTGACGACGCCACCCGTCAATGAAGAAACGCTTTTGTCGCTGACCATCGCATGTCAGCAGCAAGGTTTGGGCAATGAAGCCCTGGGGTACCTCGATCGGTTGCTGGTGGTCAACCCCTGGCACGCACGGTACTGGAACCATCGCCGGCAACTGCTTGAATCGCTCGGCCGTCGCGAAGAAGCACTTGCGGCGGGGCTTAAGGCGCTGGAACTTGATCCGGCGATGCTCGAAGCTTATTCCCCGCTGGTAGAACTTTCACGCCAACTGAATCGCACCGGGCAATTCGAGCGTCTCGAACGTACAAAAAAGAGGCTTGAGCCTTCGCAATGAGATGGTAGAAAAGAGGCTTGCAGATCTTCTGCAAGCCTCACGCGAAACCGCGGATGTATCGAGCGAGCGGTGACTAGCTCCCGCTCGGTG
>JAYTRB010000696.1:0-6061 GCA_043746425.1 Planctomycetia bacterium | reverse complement strand
GACCGTGGCGCTGCGGTATTCGAACGTGTACGGGCCCCGGCAGAATCCCCACGGCGAAGCGGGGGTGGTCGCCATTTTCGCCCAAAAGATGCTGGCGGGTGAAGGAGTTGTCGTCAACGGCGACGGCGCGTACATTCGCGATTACGTCTTCGCGACCGATGTGGCCCGGGCCAACATTCGCGCCCTGGAATGCGATCTGCCCGAACCTTTCATGGCCTTCAACGTCGGCACAGGCCGCGCCACCGACGTGAACCAGCTGGCTGGTCTTGTGCGTTCGTACTGCACCGACGTCGTCCGCCGCGCGGGCAAGCCGCTCGACATTCCTATTCCCGCGCATGGCCCGGCCCGCGCGGGCGATTTGCGGTCGAACCTCGTCTCGAACCGCAAGGCAGGCGAAATTCTCAATTGGCAGCCGCAGGTCGCACTCGAAGATGGTTTGCGGCAAACCGTCGAATGGTTTGCCGCGCGACGAAATCGCTGACCCGCGGTCGGCGACAATCGAAAACGCCGCTGCACGATGCGCTGCCGCATTACGAAAGGGGGGCGAAGAGCGTGCGGGCTGAAACCGTGTTAGCGGTCGGGCGACCAGAGAGTGGCGGCGATGTAGCGCTCTGCTCCGGTTTTCTCATCCCAGAAATAGTAAATGGTGACGATGCGCCCATCGGGGCGCTGCACGCTTCTGGGATAGCCAATGTCGCGCCCCCCACCATCGTTACGCAGGATGATCGGTTGGCTCCAATTCCGTCCTGCGTCGCGGCTGAGACGGGCGAGCATCGCGAATGGCTTCGCCCGGTAGCCGTAGGTGAGGCAAAGCCGACCATCGGCGAGCCGCAGCAGATGGGGCGGGTTTCCTTCTCCTGTATCGGGCACCGGATCATTAAGCAACGACCACGATTCGCCATTGTCGGCTGATTGCCAGGCTTCGATCCAAGTCCGCTTTTGTTCGCCTTCGCCAGCCCGGCGAATCGTCATCAGTAAGTCGCGCGGTGCGAGGCGTACGGTTGAGGGCATAATGGCGTAGCCTTTCGGCTCAGGCCCAATGAACGAAATGAACTTCCACGTCTTGGCGCCGTCAGTGGTGCGAACGCAAATCACGCGGCCTTCGCGGTTATCGCTTTTCGAAGCCGTCAGAAAGAGCATGCAATCGTGCGGACCGTTAATCACGTAATCGGTTCGGGCGGCAATTCCCTTCTGACCGAAAAGGGGGAGGCGAAAGGGCCCTTTCCAGGATCGACCGCGGTCGTAGGAATAGTAAAAGCGAGAGGCGCCCGTGTGAATACCAGACATGCGGCAGGTCATCGCAAAGTCGGGATGCGTGAAGTCGATGCCACCAGGGCAATCGAACGGCTCGGGTTCGGTGAAGTCGAGTGGCACCGTACCGTGGCGCATGCCGGCGGTGCCGATCAACACGCCCTGTTCGGCAGGATTTTCGACCGTCCAAGTCTCGCCACCATCGAGGCTGCGGGCGAGCAGGTGTTCTTCTGGCTTGTCGCGATCGATGTTGTGCATCGCCGGCCCCAGGTCTTTATGGTAACCGGCGCTGAAGCCGACCAGGATTTCGTTACCCCAGGCCCAGATGCCATGATTGGCCGGCCAGCCGCCGAAACGCCCTTTATAGTGGTAGACCATCACATGTTCGATAGCGACCTCGTCGGCTCGTACCGTTGCCGAGGAGGCGGCATAGGCTGGCAAAAGAGCGAGCAAGAGAATGTGCCGCGGAAGAATCATGCAGAGCGACATTGACTGTTTGATTGGGAAAGGGATACGGCATCGCGGATGACGCAGCGCGGATGACGCAACATCGTGACCGGCGCGAATCTTAGCCGTTTCAATACTACGCGTACAGCTTTACCATCGACACGAAGCTGGGAGCTGGGGCGTCGAATCTAAGAATCTTACCTCCCTGACGGCTGCTTTCGTCAATCGAAAGAAATTCGATCGCTTCATTAATCGTACCGGGTTGACGCAGTACGCAGGCCCAGAATGTGCCTCTCTCGCGTCACGGCCTGCCAAAATGACAGCAGCTCAGCCTGCTTCTACGAGAGCAACCCTTGAATATCGGGAAAATTCGCAGCAAATGTCGTTGGCGCGCCAGTTGCTTTGACAATCGGCCGCGGCTGAAAGTCTGTCACTTTTTCGAAGATTCGTTTCGCAATTCGGCCTTGATTGTAGAGGGGCTGGTACGCCTCTCTCATGACAGGGTTTCGACCAATGGAGCTCACCGTGCCCGATACTCAGGACTTGGCCAAACAGGAATTCACCTTTCAGGCCGAGATCAAGCAGCTTCTCAACATTCTTTCGCACTCGCTCTATCAGAATCGCGAGATCGCCCTTCGCGAGTTGATCTCGAACGCTTCTGACGCGCTCAACAAGCTCCGCCACATTCAATTGGCCGAAGAGCAGTACCGCGACGACGCGCCCCTCGAGATTACGCTCGAACCGAATAAGGAAGCGCGAGTGCTGGTCGTTCGCGACAACGGGATGGGACTGACACACGACGAACTGGTTCAGAATCTGGGGACGATCGCGCACAGCGGGTCGAAGGAGTTCTTCCGCAATCTGGTCTCGTCGGGAAAGTCTGACGAAGGACAACCCGACTTGTCGCTCATCGGCCAGTTCGGCGTGGGATTTTACTCGGCCTTCATGCTGGCCGAGAAGGTCGAGGTCGTGACGCGCAGCTACCGCGAAAGCACCGGCTGGCGCTGGGAGTCGGACGGTTCCGGCCGGTTTACGATCGCCGCCGTCGAGGGCGATGTTCCCCGCGGGGCGCAAATTCGTCTGCACCTCAAGGACGACATGGCAGATTTTCTGGAGCCATCGCGGCTTAAGTCGATCGTGCGCACGTACTCGACGTTCGTGCCCCACCCCATCAAGCTTGAGGGCGAGACTCTCAACGAGCAGAAACCCATCTGGGTCGAGCCGAAAGGCCAGGTGACGAGCGAGCAGCACGCGGGGTTCTATCAGTGGCTGACGCATCGTACGGATGAAAAACCGCTATGGCATCTGCATCTGTCGAGCGATTCGCCGATTCAGTTTCACGCGATTCTGTATTGTCCGCCATCGAACTTCGAGTTGCTGGGCTTCGGTGTAATCGAGCACGGAGTCAATCTGTGCGCCAAGCGGATTCTCGTGCAGGAAGATTGCCGCGATCTGCTTCCCGAATACATGCGATTTCTGTACGGAGTCGTCGATTCGGCCGATCTGCCGCTCAATGTTTCGCGCGAAACGCTGCAAGATCACAAACTGCTGCCCAAACTTAAGCGTGTTCTCGTGAAGAAAGTACTCGACCATCTGGCGAGCCTCGCTGAAGAACAGCCCGAGACGTTTAAGACGTTTTACCAGCAATTCGGCCCGCTCTTGCGAACGGGAATCGGGCAGGATTTCGAGAATCGTGAACGCATCGCCAAGTTGATGCGGTTTCATTCGACGCACGCTGCGGGCGAGAACCAGATTCTGTCGGGCTTGAAAGATGTCGTGCCCGACATGCCGACGGTGTCGCTCGACGACTATTTAAAGCGTGCGGCCGAGGGGCAATCGCAGATTTATTACCTGAGCGGGCCCGATATGGGGGCTTTGGCCCGGCATCCGCACCTTGAAGCCTTCCGCAAGCGAAATCTCGAAGTGCTGTTTCTGGATGACCCGGTCGACGAATTCGCCTTGACGCAGGTACATGGCTACGAAGGAAAAGACCTGATCTCCATCGACTCGGCCGATGTGAAGTTCCCCGAATCTGCGAACCCCAAGGATGAGAAAGAACGTCCGCCGACGCCCGAACGCTTCACACGCGTGCTCGAACTTTTCCGCGGGGCGCTCGATAAGCGGGTCACCGACGTGCGCGAATCATCGCGGCTGACCGACAGCCCGTGTTGCCTTGTCAATTCTCAGGGAACGATGAGCAGCCAGCTGCAGAAGGTACTGAGCCATACCATGAAATCTTATGAAATGCCCAGGCGGATCATGGAAGTGAATCCGCACGCCGCTCTCATCACGCGCTTGTGCCAGCTCAGCCAAAACTCTGACAACGACGACTTTATCCGCGACTGCGGCGGGCAGCTTTACGCCGATGCTTTGTTCCTCGATGGCGTTGTCGCCGATGCCGAAGCGAGCACGGCCCGTTCGCTGCGATTCATGGAAGAGCTCTCGCGTTCCCGGTCGGCAATCGTGACCTAGATCCCCCTGCCGGACGCGATCGCGGGCGCCGCCCGGGTCTCTGCCCGCTGCGTCGCAGGCGAGAGAGATTTCATTATTCGCCAAGCGTCAGACGTGGTATCTTCACGGCGACTAACCTTCATGACTTTGATTGCCAATACGGGACACCGACTTGCCCACGCACCTCCTGCTCATCGACTGCCCGGACGAAACGGGCTTGGTGCATCGGATTACCGGCGTCTTGTATCGGCAGGGTTGCAATATTGTCAGCAACAACGAATTCGTCGATCGTGAGGCCGATCATTTCTTCATGCGCACTGAATTTTCGGGCGCTCCCGACTTGGCCACGATCGTCTCGGACATGCGCCAGACTCTGCCGCCAACGGCGACAATCCGCGTAGCAGACGATGTACCTCGCCGAATCGTCGTCCTCGCCACAAAAGAGCCCCACTGCATCGGGGATCTGCTGATCCGGCATGAGTTCGGCGATCTGAATTCCCGTATTCTGGCAGTGATCGGAAATCACGAGACGCTTGGGCCGCTCGTCGAGAAGTTCGGCATTCCGTTTCATTATGTGAGTCACACGGGGCGAGATCGGGCCGCACATGAAGCGGCCGTCCTGCGGGAAATCCAGCAATACGATCCCGAATACATCGTGCTGGCCAAATATATGCGTGTCCTGAGCCGAGAGTTTGTCTTGCAGTTCCACCAGCGAATTATCAACATTCACCACTCGTTTCTGCCGGCATTTGCAGGCGCCGGGCCCTATCGGCAGGCTTTCGAGCGGGGCGTGAAGATTATCGGCGCCACGGCCCATTTCGTGAATGCCGGCCTCGATACCGGGCCTATCATCGCGCAGAGCGTCATCTCTGTCGATCACGGCCATTCGGCCGCTGAAATGGCGCGGGCCGGGCGCGACGTCGAAAAGATAGTCCTGGCTAAGGCGCTGCGACTGGTCTTTGAAGAACGTGTGTTTCTGAGCGGCAATCGCACAATTATTTTTGAATGATATAATCCTCTGCCGTCGCGTCAACCGGCCACTGCCTTCGAATCTTTCCGACATTCTCATCTGAAAACCGAGGTGCTTAATGCGTCTTCCAAGTTTTTCTATCGCCGCGTGCATGGTCATTCTCACGGGCGTTGCGTCTTACGGCGGAGATGAGCTTGCGAAAGCAGTGCGTCAGTACAAGATCATTGAAAAGCCAGAGGCGTTTCGCACGCTCGTCAACCCGAACTGCTCGCATTGCGTGGACGAATCGAAACGGCGAGCCGGCCAGTTGCAGAAAAAGGAACGCGTGCTGGCGTGGATCCGCGGAAAATACGAAGGGGGAGCGATTCCCGTGCGCTTCTTTCTCGCCCCGTACCGCGTGATCAGCGACACCTATGGCGTGTTTGTCTTCGATCCCGAGGCCGGTTTCATGCGTGGTTTCGAACCCTCGCTCGACTTTCGATTCCACGGCTGGCGAAATGGGATCATGGTCATTCGGCACAAGGATGGAACGCTCTATTCCGCACTTTCCGGCAAGGCTTTCGACGGACCGCGCAAGGGCGACCAATTGAAACCGGTGGCCACCCTCGAGACGCAGTGGGGCGACTGGCTGGACCGCTATCCCGACACGGTCGCCTACCACATGTTTGAGAAATACCAACCGGTTGATATTCCGAACGATGATGGTGCCGAATCGATCGCGACACGGGGCCCCGCAGATCCGCGCCTGCCTCCAAAGAGTGAAGTGCTGGGCGTGGCGATCGATGGTAACGTCCGGGCATATCCGCTGGCGGCTTTGGAAGAATCGAACGGATTGATCGTCGATACGTTTGCCGGGCAGAAAGTGTACATTCTGTGGTACAAGCCGACGCGCACCGCGGCTGCCTTCGCTGCCCAGATTGATCACTCGGGCAGCGAGCCCCA
>JAYTRB010000695.1:0-2908 GCA_043746425.1 Planctomycetia bacterium | reverse complement strand
GGCCGCTGCCGCTCTGGGGGCTGATGACAAACCCGAAAAGGGAACGGGTACGTTCAAAGGGGTAGTCACGTTCAAGGGAAAGCCCCCCAAGCGTGAACTGGAGTTTTCAAAGGGTGATTCGACGAAGGTAAAAGACGTAGATCGCGCCATCTGCGCAACAGAAGACTACTACAAAGACGACATCCTCATCAATGAGAAGGCCGACAACGCCGTGGCCA
Organism: Planctomycetia bacterium; assembly: GCA_043746425.1. GTDB lineage: Bacteria > Planctomycetota > Planctomycetia > Planctomycetales > Planctomycetaceae > JACQFH01. The sequence continues at coordinate 2,690 of JAYTRB010000695.1, read as the reverse complement.
ACGTCGTCATCTATCTGCGAGAAGCTCCGAAAGGCTACAAGGCCCCGCCCGTTCCCGAAGAAGCGGCGGTTTTCGACCAGAAAGGCTGCCGGTTCATTCCTCACGTGCTGCTCGTCCGCTGCAATCAGAAATTGCTGATCAAGAACGGCGACGGGCTGTTGCACAACACCAACATCAGTTCCACCCGAAACCCCGGTTTCAATCAGGCTGTTTCTCCTGAAAATCGCGACGGCGTCGAATTCAGTTACAAAAAGCCCGAGGGTCAGCCCATTCCAGTCAAATGCGATCTGCACACCTGGATGAAGGCCTATCATTTGCCACTTGATCATCCGTTCTCAGCTGTAACCGACGAGAATGGCAAGTTCGAGATCAAGGGGCTGCCGCCTGGTAAATACGAGTTTTACGTGTGGCATGAAAAGCCGGGGTATCTCGACCGAAAGCTGACGGTCGAGATTAAAGCAGACGAGATTACTGAAGATAAGCTGTCGTACACGGCAGCCAAGTTCAAAGTCGGAAGCTGAGGGGAATCGACGTGAAAGCTCAATTTGCAATACCGCTTGCCATATTCGCGGTCTGGGGGCTCGCGGGCTGCGGCAAGGCGCCCGACGCCGCCTTTTCGCCCAATACCCAGAAGCTGAAGCCCTTGATTCAAGAAGCTCGCGACAAAATCGCCGAGAGCCTCTTGGTAAACTTTGGTACTCCGAATCAGCTTGTGGCCTGGGAGAAGTTTCCGATCGACTATGGCAAGCCGGCCCCCCAAGCCGACTCCAGTGACGATCGATCGGAGCCCGGCTGGCGCCTGAAGTTGGGCCGCAATTATTACATGCAGCATTGCCAGCACTGCCACGGCGTTTCGGGAGACGGCAATGGCCCCACGGCCCGATTTTTGAACCCCTTGCCGCGCGATTACCGTCTGGGGAAGTTCAAATTCAAATCGACTCACGGGCCAATGATGCCGTCGCGGAACGATCTGAAGCACATTCTCGAACAGGGGATTCCCGGGACGTACATGCCTTCGTTCGTGCTACTGGGAGACGAAAAACTCGAATTGATTGTCGACTACGTGCGCTGGTTGAGCATCCGAGGCAATATGGAGATTCGCATGGCGCAGGAGCTGGCGACATTGTTTGCCACCGAAAAAGATGTGGCGCAGGCGCTGCTCGACGACGAAACCAAGAAGCTGAAGCGTTCAGACGTGATCGCCGACGTCAAGAAATCGATGGACACGGAGTTTCCGGGAATCATCGACAATATTGCAGCTGAACTGGCAGAAGCCTGGACGACTGCCGATCTTCCGGAGAGCGCTGTGGTTCCCACGCGCAAGCGCAAGTTGCCAACGCCCAAGTCGATTGACAACGGTAAGAAGCTGTTTCTTTCGCAGGTCGAAGGGAAGAAGACCGAATGCACCAAATGTCACGGCCTGATGGGCCGGGGCGACGGAAGCCAGACTGAAGAGTTCCTGGTGATTAAAGATTCAAATCCAGAACAGAAGTACGAAGTTGTCGGCCTGCACGACGATTGGGGACACCCCATTCGGCCGCGCGACCTGACGCGCGGCATTTACCGCGGCGGTCGACGGCCAATCGATATCTACCGCCGCGTGCATGAAGGGATTCCCGGCACACCCATGTCGGGTTTCGCTTCCGTGCTTAAGCCCGAAGAAATCTGGGACGTCGTGAATTACGTGCTCAGCATTCCCTTCGACGGCAAACAATCGGCCTATCCGACTGAATTGAACGAAGAAGAAGACAAGAAAGAAGTTGTAACAACAGAGAATTGACAAAGTGGGCGGCCGGCGTAAGCCGCCGGCTATTGCGTGGCCCGGCCAAATCGCCATCCTCGCCCTGACGTGAATACCAAGCAGCAAAAGTTTCACCCGTTAAACGGGGGGTTGAAGTCGTGAATCGATTCTGGTTTTTCTTTTTCATGGCAGCCGCGGTTGCGGCCGTCGCGCTGTTTGCCATCGCTCCCGCGATGGGATGGTGGTTTCCGGGTCCGTCGCTCTCGCCTCTGGGCGCCCAGATCGACGATCTTTTTTACCTGATCCTGGTGATCACGTCGGTCACTTTCATCGGCGTGCAGGCGGTGCTGGGGTTCATTCTCTGGAAATATGGCTCAGGCACGCGGCAGCGCGGCGAGTTCTCGCACGGCAGCCACACTCTGGAAGTGGTGTGGAGCATCGTACCTGCGGGAGTGCTGTTGTTCATCGCTCTGTATCAGATGGATGTCTGGGCGCGGTACCGCGTCAAGACGCTTTTCGATCAGGATGCTCTGGCGCACCCCGTCGCCGAGGTAACGGCGCGGCAATTTGAATGGCGGATCCGCTATCCTGCACCAGGCAAAACCCTGATGGACACGCCGCAGCCCGACGACCTGTACACCGTTAACGATTTACACGTTCCTACGGGTAAGCCGGTTCTCATCCGCCTGCGGAGCGAAGACGTCTTGCACGCATTCTTTTTGCCCCACTTGCGGATCAAGCAGGACGCCGTTCCAGGGCTTATCATTCCCGTCTGGTTCCAGTGCGACAAGGTCGGTAAACATGAGCTTGTTTGCGCCGAACTGTGTGGCTGGGGGCATTATAAAATGCGCGGTCAGTTATCGGCCCAGCTCGACGAAGATTATCGGAAGTATCTCGACGATTTGTCGAAATTGCAGTTCGACGACGGTTACCCGATCGCCGAGGCGGG
>JAYTRB010000694.1:0-4873 GCA_043746425.1 Planctomycetia bacterium | reverse complement strand
CTTTATATCACTGGCATCCATCACGTCGAAAGCAAGAACGTACAGGGGACGGCTCTCATGAAGCTGTTCTTTCACCCCGGTACGAATATGGCTCAGGCGATGGCCGAAACGATTAACTATGTCAATCGGTCGCAGGCCTTCATGCCCGCCGGAACGGTTTCTCCTTTCGTGATGCGGTTCGACACAGGGAGCGTGCCGGTTGGCTACCTCGTGCTCTCGAGCGGCACCAAAACGATCGCCGAGATTCAGGACCAGGCGCTCTTCAAGGTGCGCCCCATGTTTGCCGCGCTGCCGGGGGTCTCGGCTCCGCCCCCATTCGGCGGAAGCGCGCGGTCGATTGTGGTGCGGATCGATCCCGATCGATTGCGGGCCTACGGCATGTCACCCGAAGAAATTGTCTCGGCGGTAACCAATGGCAATGCCGTGAGTCCCTCGGGCAACCTGCACATAGGAGACAGCTATCCGATCGTGCCCACCAATGCGATGGTCACAGATATCCGCGAGCTGGGAAACATTCCGATCCGCAGCGGTATTTCGCCGGCGGTTTATTTGCGAGACATCGCGACGATCGACGACGCGTCTGACATTACGACCGGGTACGCGCTGGTGAATGGGCGACGGGCGGTTTACATTCTGGCCACGAAGCGCGCGGATGCCTCAACGATGAGCGTCATCGACGAAATCAAAACCGCGCTTCCGAAGATGCAGCAGGAGCTTCCGGATGAGATCAGGGTATCGTTCGAGTTCGATCAGTCGCCGTATGTGACAAAAGCCATCAACAGCCTGTACACCGAGGGCCTGCTGGGGGCGTGCCTGACGGGGCTGATGGTTCTCTTATTCCTGCGCGACTGGCGGAGCGCTCTGGTTGTCGTGTTGAATATTCCGCTGGCCATCATGGTTGCCATCGTGGGGCTGTGGCTGTGCGGACAGACGATCAACCTGATGACGCTGGGGGGCCTGGCCCTCGCGGTGGGGATTCTCGTCGACGAGGCCACCGTCGAAATCGAAAACATCCATACGCAAATGGCCCACACTGATTCCATTGCCCGGGCCGTGCGGCAGGGAAACCTGCAAACCGCCGTTCCGCGGCTGCTGGCAATGCTCTGCATTCTGGCGGTGTTCGTTCCGTCGTTCTTCATGCAAGGGGCGGCGCGGGGGCTGTTCGTGCCGCTGTCGCTGGCAGTCGGCTTCGCCATGCTGGCTTCGTATCTACTATCGAGTACGTTTGTGCCGGTCGTCTCGGTGTGGCTGCTGCGATCGAAAGCGCACGCCGCCGCACCAACTTCAGAGCGACGGCTGCTGCAGACGTTTCAGGAAGGCTACAAACGGCTGATCGAAGCGATCGTGCGACGGCGCAGCATCGCACTGGCGGTTTACACGGTCACCTCGGGGCTGGTCATCATTTTCGTCGGCTCACGTCTGGGAACAGAAATCTTTCCGTCGGGAGATGCGAGCGAGTTCCGGCTCAGACTGCGGGCTCCCGATGGGACGCACATCGACCGAACTGAGCAGATTGCATTGCAAGTCCTTGACAAGATCGGCCAGAAGGTGGGCGCGGGAAACATTGCCATTACGCTGGGCTACGTGGGAACCGTCCCTTCGACGTACCCGATCAATGCCGTCTATCAGTGGTCGCGCGGGCCCGAAGAGGCAATCTTGAGGGTAGCGCTAAAACCGGGAAGCGGGGTTCGAACGGCGGCAATGCAGGATGAATTGCGGCGCGACTTTTCACAACAGATGCCCGACGTGCGATTCTCGTTCGAGCCGGCCGACATTGTCAGCGACGTGATGAGCTTCGGGTCGGTAACTCCCATCGAAATTTCTGCCCGCAGCGCGAACCTTCTGGAGAATCGGAAATTCATTGCCAAAGTTCAGACCGAACTGGCGAAGCTTCCGGCGGTGCGCGATCTCCAGATTTCGCAGGCGCTCGACTACCCGACCGTCGACGTGAAGGTCGATCGTGAACTGGCCGGGAGGTCGGGAGTGACGATGTCGCAAGTCACGAAATCGGTCGTGGCAGCCACCTCCTCAAGTCGTTTCGTCGTTCCCAATTATTGGCCTGATCCCAAGAGCGGTATCGGCTACCAGGTGCAGATCGAATTGCCCCAGCCCGTCATGCAGCGCGTCGAAGACCTCGAAACCCTTCCCATCGAGCGGCATGGGTCGCAGCCGATTCTTCTTCGGGATGTCGCCCAGATCAGTCGCGGAATGATGCCCGGCCAATTTGACCGGTACAACATGAAGCGCGAAATCACCCTGACCGCCAACATCTCTGGCGCCGACCTGGGCAGCGTCTCGCGACAGATTACAAAAGTTCTCGCCGACGTCCAGAAGCGCGACGATGCCGAAAAGGACGCGCTTGAAAAGAAGGGAGCCAAGCCCGTTCGCATCACGCACGACCTGCGCGGCCAGATTCCGCCGATGCGCTCGATTCTGGGAGGACTGGGAGCGGGTCTGGCGTTGGCTGTGATAGTGATTTTCTTGATGCTGGCTGCGAATTTTCAGTCGTTCAGGCTGTCGCTGGTCGCCGTTTCGACGGCGCCGGCGGTTGTCTGTGGGGTTGTGCTGGCACTGTTCGTAACCGGCACGACGCTCAATGTTCAATCATTCATCGGGACGATCATGGCGATCGGCGTAGCGATGGCTAACGCCATTCTGCTCGTGACATTCGCCGAACGGCAGCGGCACGATGGCGCGCCGCCCGACGCGGCCGCGGTCGCGGGGGCTGTTGGCCGCTTGCGCCCGATTTTGATGACCAGTTTTGCCATGATGGCCGGAATGACGCCGATGGCGCTGGCCTGGGGCGAAGCGGGCCATCAGTCGGCGCCCTTGGCAAGGGCCGTTATCGGAGGCCTGGCCGCAGCGTCGGTGGCAACGCTCCTGTTTTTGCCGGCGTGCTATGCCTGGCTGCAGCATCGCGCGGTGACGGCCTCGGCCTCGCTCGACCCCGATGATCCCCAGAGCCGGTATTTCCGTGACGATTCGGCTATAGTAGAGGCGTGACAAGTCATTATGAATGGGTGGCCTGCGGCGGTGTTCCATGAACCAGAATAAGCACTTAAAACGATTTCTGACGGGCTTGATTCTCGCTGTGTCAATCCTCGGTTGTGGGGGAGTTTCAGAGACCCCCACCGCCGCAGTTTTGGTTGAAGGAGAAGCTCCCCGCGCGACACAGGGCCCTCAGACGACTGAGGCTCTGGTGCGTGTGACACCCATCAGACCGCAACACAAGCCCATCGTTCGCTGGACCGAGCAGCCGGGACGAATCGAAGCCTTTGAAGAGACCCCCCTGTACGCCAAGCTCGCTGGCTTCATCGAGAAAATGCACGTCGACATCGGCGACGTTGTGACGGGTCCGCAGTATGATGCCCAGGGGAAAGTCCTCCGCGACGGACAGTTGCTCGCCGAGCTTTCAGTCCCCGAGCTTGAGGAACAAGTTCAACAGAAAGAGGCCGCCATTGGGCAGGCTCAGGCCGAGGTGGCCCAGGCCGCGGCAGCCATCAAGGTCGCCAAGGCGGCCGAAATCTCTTCGCGAGCGAAGGTCGACGAAAGCGAAGCAGTCGTCGGGCAGACTCAGGCCGATTTTGAATTCGCCGAGTCGGAGTTCGGGCGCTTGAAAAAACTGGCCGACCGCGGAGCCGTCACACGCGAGGTAGCCGAAGAAAAGGAAAAACTGTTTCGCGCCGCAGAATCGGCGCGCAAGCAGACGCAAGCCAGAATTGCCTCGGCGAAAGCCACAGTCGCCGAAAAGCGCGCCCTGATTGAAAAGGCCGACGCCGATCTGGAGGCGGCCGGCAAGCGTCTGGTGGTGGCCGAAGCCGACTTGGCGCAGGTCAAGGCTTTACAGACGTACACAAAGATTCGGGCGCCCTACGATGGCGTCGTGAGCGCCCGCAATGTGCATACCGGGCATCTCGTGCAACCTGGCCTGGGCAGTGGGGGAAAGCCCCTGCTGGTCGTCGTGCAGACCCGTGTCATGCGAATTTTTGTTGATGTTCCAGAAGTCGATGCGCCGCTGATATCGGCCGGAAATGAAGCTCAGGTACGGATTCCCTCGTCACCTTCTGAAACACGTGTAGGAACGGTGACCCGCACTTCGTGGATCCTCGATTCAGGAACGCGAACTCTGCGAACCGAAATCGATCTGCCCAACGAAGATGGCAAGCTCCGCCCAGGGATGTACGCTTACGCCAAAGTGAAGGTAGCCGAACGGTCTGACGCCCTCACCCTGCCCAAGACTGCCATTATGACTTCCAATGGGCAGTCCTATTGTTACACAATTGACGCCGACGGCCAGATCATGCGGACGCGAATCGACATCGGAATCAGGGCTGGGGACGATATTGAAATCGTGAGCGGGCTCGGCGCAGACGACCAGGTCGTCGGAGTGAACACAGCCGCGTTCCGTGAAGGACAACGCGTGGAAGTTGTCCAACCGAATAACCGTTAAAATCGTTAATGTCACACGACTTCATCGGCCGATATCAATGATACCCCATGCATGGCTCGCTCATGTTCTGACGTTCCCGGCCGCATGCTGCAACACTCTTTCGATGAGTCATGCCCGTCTGGCGATTGTGCACGAAGGAGGAACGAACCGTGATCGGCGAATGGCGGCAAAAAAGATCGCCAATCGTCTGCTGTATCGTCGCCTTGTGGCTTGCCGCGGGATGCGCCGCACCACAATCAATCCAGACGTCGATTTCTAATCGCGCCTCGGCAACGCTCGCTGCCGCGGAAAACAATCCGCCCGTGTTGCCAGGAAGCTCTTCACCGGCGCCCGACTCTCTGGTCGCTCCCGCGCCGTCGGGGCGAGCCCGGCTGATGGCGCATGATTCCGAAGCGGGTCTGTCGTCGTCTCAGACACCGATAT
>JAYTRB010000693.1:0-7655 GCA_043746425.1 Planctomycetia bacterium | reverse complement strand
TGCGGTCTGCCATCAAAGGCGCGGGGCGGCTCTGCTTTCGCCGAATGCATGATGTGCGAACGGCGAGCTTTGTCCGCATATTGAAGCAGGTTCAAGCCTCGCTTGACCCGGCTTCCGGGATTCACGTTTTCGTACCGACAATCACGTTTGATGAACTGCGCGGCATTCGCCACTTCCTCGATCGACAACCGGCAGCCCGCTTGTGGAAGTGGCATTTGCTCTTTCGCTACGACCTGGCGTACGACCCGTCGACGATCGAGCAAGTGGCGCGAGAATCGACGGCCACCCTGGCGCGACTGTTCGAAGACACGACGCATTCTGGCACGCGTTCGAAACAGGGGGCTGTTCCCCAGCGACAAGGGGCAATCTCTGAAGACAACAATCCGGCGAAATTCGCCGGCTCTGTGTGTCAACAGGCGCCTCGAGAGTGCGTGCAGTTCTATACCGACACCGATGCGCTGGCCGACGAGTACTCGGAATGGACACATCGGCCATTCACGGTGCTTCCGCTTCCGCACACGCATCTTCCCGTCAGCCGACAGGACAGCGGCACGCTGCAAATCAGTTATCTGGGTGATGCGCGGCACGAGAAGGGGTATCACTTTCTGCCCGCGATTGTGCGCTCTGTGCACCCCGAGTGTGGTGATCGCGTGCGCTTCGTCGTGCAATCCAATTTCGGAATTCCGGGCGGCGAGCCCGGAATCGCAGAAGCCCGTGCCGAGTTGAAGTCCCATTCCGAGAAATCAGTCACGGTCATCGAGCAGGCCCTGTCGTCAGACGAATACAGAAAGACTTTGTGTCGCAGCGATCTGTTGCTGCTGTTGTATGAGCCGGAGCGGTACAGAATGCGCAGTTCGGGCGTGCTCATCGAAGCGCTGGCCGCCGGGATTCCGGTACTGGTTCAGGCCGGCTCGTGGCTGGCCCGGCAATTAACGCCGCTGCGCGAAGCGCACCTTCGCGAGTACCGTGCGCAGGCCGACGAAGCCGGGCCGGCCCAAGCGATGTCGTGGAGCCAGAGCGAATGGCGGGAGATGCCCCTGGACGCAGCTGAAAACCGGCACTCGTTGGAATCGCGATGGGAGGCAACCAACCGCGCGTCAGCGATACCCGCGGGAACGACGGCCCTCTGGGGCGCAGCGACCGTTAACCCTTTGAAGACATCGTCAGATATTTCGAGACCAGACGCTGTTTCTGAGAATTGCGAACTGTCGTTCGGCAGGGTACCCGTCGTGCAACTTGAGGCCCAAAGTCATTTGCCGATTCGACACCTGCGCTTTGCATGTTGCTTCTACTCTGAGGGGGGCGAGTTGCTCGAGAAAGCCGCATGTACGATCGAGCTGCAACCCGGGCAATCGTCGGCCTGGATGGTCAATGTTCCCGATCGTGCGACACGCGTTGAAATCATTCCTGCGATCAGGGCGGGGGGGCTGCCTGTTGAAGCGTTGTTGACGAGCGTTGAATTCCTGAAGGGGCCGCACGGCTCATCGCAGCGAGTCCCCACCAGCCAGATCGGGCTGATTGCGGGTGAGATTGAGGACGTGCCGGCTTTGCTGCGGGAGTTCATCCTTTTCAACGACCATTATTTGACGACGGCCCGTCGGCACGCGGCGATCGTCCAGAAATTTCACAACGCCGACCATCTGCTGCAGATGCTGGTCGCGCCACCGGGCGATGCGGCCGAAGGCATTACTTCGGGGCCGCCGTCGGCTGCGCTGGTGCCAGCCCGCGTCGCGTGAAATCTGTCGTGGCGATGCGACAATTCGCAGATTTCCAGTGCGATTTTGACGTCGCAGCATGACTGTCGCCGCGTGGGGCCTGCCCGCGTCAGACGTTGCCGTATTTCACATTCCGCAACATCTGGTATCCCTTGCGGAGCTCGGTGATGCCGGCGTCGAGACTGACAAGCGGACGGTAACCGGTCGCCTCAATGCGGGCATTTGAGACGATGTAATCGCGCTTGTCGGGGTCTTCACCAATCGGCGCGTCGAGAAATGTGAATTCCGGGATTTGCAGTTTGATTCGTTCGCAGAGTTCGAGCTTCGACAGGTTGGCGTCTGACAGACCGACGTTGTAGGGCCGGCCCTGCATCGCGTCGAAATTCGTCAAGGCATGCCGAAAGGCGAGAGACACGTCGCGGACATGAATGTAGTTGCGTTTGGCATGGGCTTCGAACAGCACGACAGCCCGATCGGTGACGGCGCGATAGACGAAGTCGTTGACCAATAGATCGAGACGCATGCGGGGACCGATGCCGAACACCGTCGCCAGCCGGAAGGTCACGGCGTTTCCCGCTTCGAGGACAGCCTCTTCAGCTTCGACTTTACTGCGTCCGTAAAGCGTGAGGGGACGAAGCGGAGTCTCTTCGGTGCAGAACTTTCCTTTCTCGCCGATGCCGTAGCCGCTGTTGGACGTCGGAAATACGATTCGCTGCTGGCGAGAACGCAGTTCCAGCAGCAGTCGAATGGCATCGAGATTGAGAGTCGTGGCCAGAGTCTGATCCTGGGCACAGGCGGGGGCACCCACCAAAGCGGCCAGAGGAATCAGGTAATCGGCCGCCGACACCAGAGGAGCGAGAACGTCGCGTTCACGGCAGTCTCCCCGAACGACGGTGAAATCGGGATGCGCGCAGCACTGCAGCAGACTCGTTTCACAATACAGAAAGCGATCGAGCACTGTCACCGCGTACCCTTCGCGCAATAGTTCGGGCACGAGCACCGAACCGAGGTAACCTGCGCCACCCGTCACAAGAATTTTCGTCTTTGCACTCACAGTCTCTCCTTAAGTCATCGCTTTCGAGGTCGGCAGCCAGACCTCACGATGTGCGAGGAACCATTCCACAACCTCTGCCAACCCCTTTTCGAGCGGCGTCAGGCGCAGGTCGGGAATCAGTGAAGAGAGCCGATCGATGCGCAGGCATTTCGAGCGGGCTCCCACGTAGCGGCTGGTATCGTATTGAATTCGTTCTGCGGGGTAATCGACGAGGCGACAGATGTGGTCGGCAAACTGCCTGATCGTGAATTCCTCGCCGGCGCCGAGGTTTACCAGGTCGGGTTCGCCGCGCTCGACCAGCACGAGCATGAGCCGCACAAAATCCTTCACATGAATGATTTCGCGGCTCTGATGGCCATCGCCCCAGAGCGAGACCGGTTCGCCACAGTGCTTGCCCAGCAAGATCTTGCGGATCAGGTCGAAGATGAAATGCATTTGCCGGCCATCGGTGTGGTACCCCGATCCGTAAAGCGTCGAGGGAACAAACGTCATCGAGCGCAGAGGATATTGCTTCTGCAAGGCGAGCAGCCCAGTGTACAGCATGCGCTTCGTCATCGCGTAGGTAAACAGGCTCTCGATCGGGCTGCCTGCCAGGTAGTTTTCTTCGGCCAGTTCGAGATCGGGGTCGTAGGCGCAACTGGTGCCGATGGCGATGAACTGCGCCTGGGGCTGTTCGCTTTGCCACCACTCAAGAACATTGGTGTTGATTCGTTGATTGATGAGCCATTGCTCTCCCGGGTGTCGCAGGCAGAAATCGCCAGCCTGCGTCCAGGCGGCCAGATGAAAAATGCGATCGAATTTCACGCTTGAGAACTGTCGCAGGGCGGGCGTCAGTCGAAGGTCGCATTCCCGTGACCCTGGCGCCGTGACGACGTGTCCGGTTTCCCACAGTGCGCGAGTGAGGTGTTGCCCGAGGAATCCCGAGCCACCGCTGAGGAAGATCTGCACGATTCATGTCTCCGGCGGCACAATCGGGAAGTAAAATTCGACCCCTTGTGCGATCAGCGATTTATAGCGTTCGATAATTTCGCGCCGAAAATTCCACGCCAGGACGTAATAGATGTCTGGGGTCTCTTGCAGTTCGTCTTCGATAACAACGGGCAGATGTGTGCCGGGGGCAAACAGTCCCCGCCGCAGCGAATTCAGCTCGACCAGACACTTGATCAGGCGCGGTGTAATGTCGAAGTAATTGAGCAGCGTGTTGCCTTTCACGGGCGCCCCGAGACCGAAGACTTTCTTACCGGAAGCGGCCGCTGCTTCAAGGTATTTCAGGTTGTCGTCGCGAAGAAGGGCAACCCGCCGGGCGAAGTCGTGATAGGTTTCGATGTCATTCATGCGATCGCGTTCTTCGGCCGCCTGCAACTCGCAGAGGCGGGGCGTGGGTGGCCGCAGGCCGGGGTGCCCCACGAATGCGATCATCGAGCCGCCATGGATCGGGCTCAGGTAGGCGTCGAAAAGCTCAAGCCCGTGCCGGTCGAGCAGCACGCGCAATGTCTTGAGCGTGTAATACAACAGGTGTTCGTGATAGATCTGATCGAAAGCCGTATTGCGCACAATGCTCGGCAAGTATAGAAACTGGACGACAAAGACCCCTTCGGGAGCCAAGGCCCGGCGAATTCCCCGGCAGACAGAGTGCAGTTCTTCGAGATGAAAAAACACCCCGGCCGCGTTGATGACGTCGAATGACCGGTTTATCTGTTCGACGAACTGTTCGTCGAAGAAGGCATTGGTCGTCGGCACTCCAGCTTCGATTGCCAGACGGGCGGTCCTCTTCGACGATTCGACTCCCAGCACGTCCCAGCCGAATCGCTGATAATGCTTGAGCTGAGTGCCATCGTTCGAGCCGATGTCGAGAACCGTTGCCGGTTGGTTCGGGAAAAACCGGCTGCGAACCTCTTCGGCGATTCCCTGAAAATGCCGACTCAGCGACTGGGTAATTCCCGACAGGTAGGTGTGGTCGCCGAACATCGTCTCTTTCGGCACGGTGTAATCGAGCTGCACCGTCGAACAATGGCGGCAAAACGCCAGCCGCAAAGGATAGACGGGTTCGCGGCCGACTTCGTCGCGGCGAAGAAAATGATTGCACCAGGGTTGTTTCCCCAGATCGAGGCAAAGCTCAAGATCACGATGGTCGCAGACGCGACAGGACGACGATAACATGTGCCTTCCCGGCCAGTTCCGATTCACGGCGAACCGCATTCCATGCACGGTCGCAGGGTGAGATCATAGCAAGCCAGAGGCGAGGCGAAAGGGGAACGCTAGACAAAACGGTTCGGCTGCCGGGGTGCTTTCGTGGGCACGCGAATCAGTATCTACCGCGGCCCGCTGAATGGCAGTGTGGTCATTTAAGATTTCTGGCCAGTGGATGACGGTCGTGGCATGCTGATTCTTCAGGGATTGCCTTCAGCGGCAATTCTCTCGACTTCATCCCAGTCTGTCGTTCTATCCCTGAACGGCCACTGCCTTCGGAGAATCTTGAACCATGCGAAATCGCGAAGAAGCGCGCCGCACGCGAAAGAGGCACTGATTGCGGCCAATGGAACGGGGATCAAATAATGAGACTCCAGCCACGCGAACACGGCGGTGCACGATCCCAAAATTACGATAAATTGCGAGTACCCCTTAACCGACCTGCGGAGGAATTGCCACGCGGTAAACCCATGCTCTCTGTACTCAAGCATCGATTTTGCAAGGGTCTCATCGGTTGGCCATCCCATCGGCGTGATCTCCAGAAGAATAAAACAGGCGCACAAAAACCGCGCCCTATTATACCGCTGAACCACTTGCTTTGCGGTTCACACGCGCGGCGGTATGATCGAGATCTCGATTTCCCCCGGCACGATTGAATCGCGGAGCGACAAGCCAGGCACGATGGTCCCACATGATCTTGTCGGAATCGTTTTGGCAGGCGGCATGGGGACGCGATTGCAGTCCGTGGCAGCGGGGGTTCCCAAACCCTTCATTCACTGCGCCGGACGGCCATTCATATCGTGGGTCATTGACGCCAGCCGGCGCGCGGGAGTGCCGCGATTCGTCGTCTCTCTGGGGCATCTGCACGAGGTGGCTGAGCGAGAGTTGGCGGCCATCTGCCAGGCCGGGTATGACGTGAAAGCAGTCGTCGAGCCGGCGCCTCTGGGAACGGCCGGGGCGATTCGCTTCGCGTGGGAAACCTGCCGCGAGTCACCAGTCTTCGTGCAGAATGGCGATTCGTTGCTTTTCGCCGATTTGTCGCCGGTATGGCAGCGCTGGGCGCGCGGCGATCTCGATGCACTGCTGGTTGGCACAAGCCAGAACGACGCCGCGCGATACGGCACTCTACGATTCGACGACGACGGTCTTCTGTGCGGTTTCGAAGAAAAGCGGCCGGGACGGGGAGTGATTAATGCGGGCATCTACCTGCTGCGGCCCGCATTGTTGGCGGCATTCCCCGATAAATCTCCGCTTAGTCTCGAGCTCGACGTCTGGCCGCGGTGGCTTCTCGAGAAACGGCGAATCGGAGTCGTGGTGCTGGATGGTCCATTCCTCGACATTGGGCTTCCCGAATCGCTGGCGCAGGCCGGGGAGTTCATCGAAGCAAATTCCCTGGGGCAGGCTTGAGCTTTACATGGTCAACGAGCTGACACACGACGCGATTCTTCACTCGTTGTCCCCCAGCGGTTAAACGCACTGTTGAAAAAGCGCTCGGGTTCAAAGTTTTTTCAGCGGTTTATTTCAAGAGCGCTAATCGCTGGTATGAACAGACCGGCTGCGTCACGGGTTCTTCAAATTCGTTTCGTCGCGGTGTCGCACAGGCCGACGATCGGCGCCCAACAGAAATTCCGGATGGTCGGTGATTACTCCGTACAAGTTCCAGCCGGCAACGCGGTCGTGCTCTTCTCGCGTATGAACGCCATAAGCGAGACTTTGAATTCCTTGTGCTGCCGCTCGATCGACAACTGCCGGGTCGGCGGTCTGGAAATCCCACACGACGAATTTCTGGCGCATCTCTCGGGGGAACCATTCTGCCAGACTGACCGCTTCCAAGGGCCGATGGGCGACGAGAAGTCCCGCATCGAGCGACACGCAGCGCACGACCTCGGCGATCGCAGGATGATCGAATGATGTCAGTAGGAAGCGGTGCGATGATTGAAACCGGCTAAGCACCGACAGAGCGATCGGAACGGCTGCCGCTTCTTTAATCTCGAGGTTCCATAAAAGCGGGCAGAACGACTCCAGCGCACTTGCCAGAGTGGGAACGGAGTACCCGACGAATTCGCTGAGCTCTTCGTGAGTCAGGTTTGAGACCGGCACTCCCGTGGGGGCGACCCGGTCGTGAAATAAAATAGGAATTCCCTGGACGTCGAGCCGAATGTCGGTCTCGAAGCCGTCGACCCCGAGTGCGACCGCCTGTTCAAAGGCTGCGAGCGTGTTCTCGGGACACGACCGATGATAGCCGCGATGACTGAGAATCAGCATGGGCTTTCGTCCTCTGGACTGCCAGATTTGTTCGTGAGTGAAGCTGCTGTGCAAAGGCACGATGAAAGAAGCGGGGTGGATGAATTCCCATAGGTACGCTGCCGACGAACACGCAGAGCGCCCACGATAATAGACGATTGGCGAGCGTGGGGGAGGTGTCGAACGACGCCGGCGGTGGTTGTACCGAGGATTCACATGCTCGAATTGCGCGAGCTGGAGTCACCCGGCTTGAGCTTTCGCGGTCAGCGAGCAGGCGGATCGACTTGGCGAGTTGGAATTCCTGCCGACTGCATGGGGGCGGCCGACGGGCGCCCGAAGAAGTAGCCTTGGCCCAGTTCGAAACCGAGCTCACGGCAAACGATTGCTTCTTCGCCGGTTTCGATTCCCTCGGCGAGTGGGATGACGGCCAGATCGCGGACCATCTGCACCAG
>JAYTRB010000692.1:0-1795 GCA_043746425.1 Planctomycetia bacterium | reverse complement strand
CGCTTGACTTTAATCTGTTCGGCTTCGCGAACGAGGCGATCGGCTGTCGCGGCGTCGTGCTCCTCCAGAACCTGACGGGCTCGCGTCAGCAGGTAATTCGACCGATCACGCTTCGATTTGTCTGAGGTGCTGTCTTTCTTCCAGGCAACATCCTGCTTACGATACTCCTTAATATCGTCGATCAGCTTTTCAGGGCTGTCTTTCTCGAACATGCGCGAGCGCAGGCCAAGGCTCTTGCATTCCAAGGCCAGCTTTTCAGCCTCGGCCACTTTTCCGGCATTGAATTTGTGCCGCGCGTCAGCCAGTAACTTTTTGGCCGCTTCGCTTTTCTGTTGCGGCACTTGATCGGGGGCTGTCTTGGCCCGATTCGCCACGCGAGTCGTCGTGGCCGAAGAAGTCGGATCGCCCGACTGACCGCGAGCGACAATTCCGGCTGGCGACTCATTCAAATTGGCGGGCGAGCCGGCCTTGCTGCGGGCCATTTTGAGGAAGACCGGCAACCTGCCGCGATCGACCTCAGGCAGGTCATCGGCCAGGGCGGCGGCAGCTTCAAACGTCGAAACCGCTTCGGCATACCGGCCTCGCATATAGTGCGCTTTCCCGTCACGATAAAGCTGGAGAGCTGTCTTTGACGAGGCAGCTGCGTCGACGTCCTTTTCGACATCACCTGCCCGGGCGGCCTCGGCGGCTTGCCCCAGACCCGGCCACATCATGGCGCACGTCAATAAGCTGGTACAAGCGATGAATCCAAATACCCTGCGCAAGGTCGCTTCCTCCTTCTGACGGCAAATGTGGTTTCCAGATACGGGTGGCGGCGTGGTTCGTTCAGTCAACCGGAACATGCTGATTCCTCGTTTCGAATTCCGTGAAGCGGTGTTGATGAGTCGAGACGCCGCCTGCGGCCAGCGAATTTCGGGCTGGGCACGAAGACGATGTCGGCTTTTGTCACGGGACCGTGACGAAAGGGGTGGGATTGCGAGATGTGCTGAGGGGGAGAGAGTTCGGAAGTGCGGCGTAGATACTTTAAATCGCCTTGAGAGGTCAAGAGCGGTCGGCCGCAATTTGCCGCAATTTTTTTGATTTCGCAAAAAAAACCGAAGTTTGTCCGCTCGATGAACCAACAGATTCTGTTCGCTGCCTTTTCGAGGACTCATCAGTGCCGCAGGGTCTCATTCTTCGGACGACGCTTTATATAAGCGCCGTACCCGAAAAACACGGCAGCCATCAGCAAGTAGCCCAATGCCAACGGCAGCGCTCGGTAAGTCAAGCTTCCTGGCGCGGGGCCAGCCAGGCCCAATCTGTCGACCGGGTCGACAATTTGTGCGAGAAGATCGAGGTTGAACAGATAATCGATGTTGTTCCCCTCGACTTGAAAAGCATGCATCAAGCCCAGCGCGGTGAAACCGGCCGCGACCAGCGACCACGACCCTGCCCGAAAAAACTGCCGATCGACGAGAAACGCCGCGATGGCCGCGAGGATCATGCATGTGAAGATGTATCCCCGCTCGATCACGATCAACGCGTGCAGCAGAAAGCCGTTGACGAGTGTGTCGCTGGCAAACAGTCCCCGGCCGATGTCGGTCTTCGACAGCGCCTCTTCGATCGAAAGACCGCCGGAAACGCGGAAGGCGCCTTCGACAACGGTTGCACCCCACGCCCCGATCGCTGGAAACAAACCGATCGCCACCGCCGGAGCGTGCGCTTTCGGCGTCGTCTGAAATGCCTGGGCGGTAATGATGACACCGACCCACAACACAATTGGAATTCCCGCTTCAATGGGAACAAGCGCATTGAT
>JAYTRB010000691.1:0-1974 GCA_043746425.1 Planctomycetia bacterium | reverse complement strand
GCAATGGCTCTGTTTCGCCGTGATGCAACCGCTCACACACATCGCGTAACGTGGCCGCGCGGCTATCGTGAAAATACGGCCCACGCTGGCTCACCCCCCGCAGCGACGGCGGGTTGAATTTGCCCGCAGGGCTCTTGTCGTGAAGGCCCACTTTGTACGTCTGCAACGAGGTAAAGAATGGCGGGATGTGGCAGGCTGAACATCCCGCATTGTTGAAAACGTTCTCGCCACGCTCGGCGATCGCGTGTGCCGAAATGCCCCGTGCGCGCGCGAGGCCGGGAGGTGGTTCCAGTGTTTCCAGAAAGGCAACCAGGTCGTCGATGTTTGCCTTCGAGGCAGCCCTCGGGGGACCGTGCATTGTCGTCCGCAGCGAACTCTCGACCTGCTGCGCCAGCTGGGGCTGTCGACCGTTCCAGGCCCACGGCGCGGTCTGCCGTGTCCCCAGAAGCGACGGAATTCGCTTCGGAAAACCGTACGTTTCATCACCCAGATTGTCGTTCTTGAGTCCGTTCGTGTGCCCATCGGTATGACAGCTCTGGCAACTGTACCAGCCGTGCAGTGACAGTCGCGCGTTGTAGAACAGCCGTTCGCCGCGATCGGCCGCCGACAATTCAGGACGCGGCCCCAGCGCGATGACATTCTCGACCAGGCCATTTTGCAGATTCACCAGCGAAATCGAATCGTCAAACTGATTGGCGACGAATAGCCGTTTCTCTTCGGAATCGGCCACGAGAGCCACCGGATGAACTCCAACCAGACAATGCTCGAACGCGCGCGAAGAGCCAAGGCGCAGCGCGATCTTGTCGACACCCGAGAGCGTCACGATAAGCCGGCCGCTGGCGGTCAGCAGAATCGGCCCGGGATCTCCCATTCCGTCGCCGGTTTTTCCCAACGGATCAAGGCTCCAATGCGCCAGCTGTCGTTCTGCCGGAATGGAATCGATTCGCTGGCCCCCCTCACTGGTTTCGGGCAGCAGGGCCTCAAGAGCAATCGAACGAAGCACATTGCTGATGACTCCGCCCCAGGAAATATGGCTTTGGGTCGTTGCAATCTGCTCGTCGAGAAGCTGCTGCGCCACGACCAGTTCCTGTTT
Organism: Planctomycetia bacterium; assembly: GCA_043746425.1. GTDB lineage: Bacteria > Planctomycetota > Planctomycetia > Planctomycetales > Planctomycetaceae > JACQFH01. Next base: position 881 of record JAYTRB010000691.1, on the reverse strand, counting down.
CGCTTCGTTCATGGCCAGCCCGCGAATGTTGTGTCCGTCGAATCGGCAGATCGATGTCAGCCGTGCCGCCGCGATGTCGATGACGGCGATATTTCCCCCGAACGAATCGGCCACAAACAACCACGCATCGTCAGACGACAGACATTGCACGCGGGGAGCAAAGGGAAGGTCGATCTGCCACAGGACCGTCAGTGACGATCGCCCCGAACCGGCTTTCTGTTTCGAGTCGAATGGAACACTCACGAGCGTGACACGGCGGCCCCAAAGTGAGGCCACCGAACAGAACAAATGCCGGTGCGCGGGGCAAACCGTGACGGGCGCCCCGCCGATTGAAAGTCGTTGCACGACTTCAAATGACGAGCCTGTCTGCTGCAGCATGACAAGCTGATCGCGTCTGTCGTCGGTAACGAATAATCTTCGTCCATCTTTCGAGGCCGCCAGATCCGAAAGATGATCGCCAACCGCCAGCTCTGCCAGCACGCGGCCGGCCTCCGGGTCAATGATTGAAACCGTTCCACTGTGACGATTGGCGACAAACAGCCGTTCCCCGGCAAGCGCCAAGGCAATCGGCTGCCGCGACATCCGATCTGCCTGCCAATGATTTGTCGGGCGACCAGACCCCCGTGCCAGCAGACTGAAGACGACAACCAGCCCCGCGACGACAGGAATCAGACAGCGTCGCGCTGTGGCTGTTGTCATTAAAGGTACCCAGCGTGTGGCCGACATCCGGAACCAAAATGTATTGCCCAGCCGAATTCGTGGGGACGCGCAGGTTTGCAGGTTCACTTCGTTCGTCTGAGCACAGGTCGGCGAAATCCGCGGCGTATTTCGTTTGGGCTCCCATCCATGAACAAGGCAACTCATCCGCGAACACTTTCGTC
>JAYTRB010000690.1:0-1978 GCA_043746425.1 Planctomycetia bacterium | reverse complement strand
TGGACGATCTTCTCTACTTCGAGGCGAATCTTGCGCAGATCGACATCGAGGTTTTTCAGCACGTTCGCGGCGACGCCCGAACCTTCTTTGACCAGCCCCAGCAGAATGTGCTCGGTGCCGATGTATTCATGGTTGAAGCGCTGGGCCTCTTGATTGGCCAACTGCATGACCTTGCGAGCCCGATCGGTGAAGCGCTCGTACATTATAAGTTCTCCTGATTCCCCCGGCGCGATTCGTCAGCCGATTCGGGAGGTGCCCGGGTGACGGTTTGCACGGCCATATCTTCAAAGGCCTGCGTTTATGAATGTTTGAGCAATCCGTATGCCAACTGTCAATGGGACGGCAGCGGTGGCGTAAGTCGTATAACCATACATCACGAATGCCGAAACGGCCTCGCGAAAGCCGCGAACAATCGCACGCAGACAGGCTTGCGCCCGTCAAAACCAGTGTGGTCGGCGTCTTGCGTCGGGTATTGCGTCTCTTGTCTGACCGGCTGCTTGGCTATTTCCGTCTTGCCCGATCTCGCTGCCTTTTTGGCAGACGCGATTCCTTCCGCATCACGCTTCGACACTACTGCCAGACTATTCATCGCCTTCTCGCGAATTCTAGTCTGCCGAGCGAATTGAGGCAAGGTGACGGCTCCGCCGACCGCGACGACTGGTCCGCAGTTGCCGATTGTAGGACGATCACCGAAAAGAACGCGCATTCCCGTGATTCCGGCCGGCGCCGGTGGCTTGGCGCCGATTTCGCGGCGCATGCCGCTTCTCATCAATCTCTGCATCGCTCCGTCCGATCCATGTAGGGGCGGTCGTCGGAGATCAGTACCGCCGGTCCGCCGTGAGTTGAAACACCGGATTGCCGCCGAATGGCGGACGACGAGCCCCAGACAGAGCACGTGGCTGCGAGGCGGCTGCACATGTTTTGACAGGCTGGCAGGCATTGCGGCAAGCCCAGTTCACGGATGAAAGGACGCGCGATCCATGCAGTCAGAACCTGTCGCGGCAAGCGAATCGAATGCAGCCCCGCAAAGTCTGTGTTCGCCAACCGTCCGGCCTTATCGGCTGGTCGTGCTTTCCGTTCTGGCCTTGGCCGCCGGAATCGCCACCACCGCCTGGCTCGAGCACCTGCGGTTCGAACGCTTTCACGGCTTTCTTCAGGCGCGGTTGCGAACCGTGACGGCCACACGCGAGGCTCAGGTTTCTGAAATCCTCGTCGCGCCGGGACAGATCGTTACCGCCGGACAGCCGCTTGTGCGATTGAAAGACACTCCTTTCGAGCAGCAGGTCGATGCGAAAGTGCACGAGATTGAAGCGCTGGAAATCGAGCTGGCGCAGAGCCAGGCGCGGCTCGAAGTCGAACTCGAATGGCGGCAAAAGAATATCATCGAGCAGATCTTCGACGCCCGCATGAAACGCTCGCAGGCACTCTTGCGCTTGAGCCAGACTCCGCTCCGCCTTGAGATTGGCCGCACCAGCGTCTGGGAAACTGCACCGGCCGTGCCGGCCCTGGGCAAAATGTCGCTGGTTTTCAATGACCGGTCAGTCGTGCAACAGACCCAGAGCGATTCCGCCACGCCAGAGTCTCGAGAATCTGAGGTCGATCTGTGCTCGCAACATATCCATGAGCTCGAGCGAATCAAGCGCGACCTGCCCGAGAAGATCAGCCGCTCCATGGGAGTCGATCTGGCCCGCACCCGTCTCGCTCACGCGAGGACCGAACTGACCCGGCTCGAGTCCCAGAAGCGCGACCTGACATTGGTGGCCGACGCCTCGGGCATGGTGGGTGTGTTTCATAAGGAAGTCGGCGACCATGTCGCCGCGCATGAACCGATCGTGCAATTGCTCGATGAAGAACAGCCGTACCTGCTGCTGCAGATTCCGTCTCCCCGCATCGCCGATTTTTCACCAGGAACAGTGGTCGACCTGCGCTTTCCCGGTGGCAAAAAGGGCAAGGGGAAGGTCGAGGAAATTCCACCGCA
>JAYTRB010000689.1:0-5187 GCA_043746425.1 Planctomycetia bacterium | reverse complement strand
CGAAGCGGTATCGTACACCTGCATGGCATTACCGCGGGTTCCGGCGACGATCGTCGAGGAATCGGCAGAAAACACGAGGGAATTGACGGGCCCGATGGTGCTTTGGGCGTGCGGGAGGAGATCGCTGACGACATTCCATAATCGAATTTCGCCAAAATCCTGATCACCGCCAGCGAGCCATTTTCTACTGGGACTGACGGCGACCAGTTCAGGAACTTCGATAATTGTTCGGAGTTCGTTTCCGGTAGTAAGATTCCATACGATGGCCCGACCCAGACGTTTTGAGATGACGGTGGTTCCGTCTGTTCCGAAGGCGATGGGGTACCCCCCTTCATCGAGCGTACGCTGAGTCTCGCCAGTGCGCGTATCCCACAAGACCAGGTCGCCCTTCGTGGCCCCGGCGGCGAGAAACGCATCGTCGGGGCTGAAGAGGGGCGATTGAGCACTGGGAAAGCGTCGGCGCTCTTGACCACTGCCCACATCCCACAACAGAACACTTGAGTCGCTGCCATACGAGGCCAGCATTCTTCCGGCATGACTGAAGACGATGCCCCGCAGAAAGCCGGTCGCATGCCCCGGCAATGTACGCCGCAATTCGCCGCTGCGGGCATCCCATAAGGCGATCTCCTGCCGGGCCGAACGGACGGCAATGAGGCTGCCATCGGGGCTGAATGCAAATGGCGCCGTGCCGTCAGCCAGCGCGGCGGCGCGCGTTCCGGTTTCGACGTTCCAAAGAGTGAGAGGTCCCGTTTCGCCGGCGATCGCCAGCATGGGTTCGGCCGGGCTGAAGGCGACTGCCGTCGGTGCGTCGCTGGGTACGATGAACTGCCGCCGCCGGCCATCGGCCATGTCGAACACCTGCACCGTGCCGTCACGGCTGGCCCCCGCCAGAAACCGGCCATCGGAGCTCAAGGCGATCGCCACGACCCCGTTCCAGAATTTCAGTCGACTGTCGCCAAACAGGCCGACCGGTTTGACTGTCGAGTTGCCGGCGCCCGTCGTTGCCAGATGATGGAAATCATGGTCGGTTGGCTGAGCCCGATCGACCAAGTCGAGCGGCCAGCGCAGGCGAACAGACAGCAATCGGGCAGCTTGGGCTTCGGCAGTGGTGGGGTGCTCGCGCGAGAACGACAAGAGATCAAAACGCATCGCCACGTTCGGCCCCGAAAAGACATCTGTCGCTTCGATTGCCGACATGCGATTTTGCAGTTCCTGCCATCTGAGTTTTCGTTGCGTTCGCGGGGTGGGGCGCCAAACGGGAGTGAACTTGAGCCTTTCGCCAGCGTGCAGCGTCAGTGACTTGTCGATCGCTTCAAACCCCTCGCGCTCGAGGTGCAGTTCTCTGGTTCCCGCGCGACCGCGAACTGAAATAGTCGACTGGTTGGTCAGGTCGACCGACCGCCGATCGACAATCAGCCCGGCTCCGTCGCGCTCATTCAGCGGCCAATCGATTACAACCGAGGCAATCGAGAACCATTCCCAGGCGATGGCTGTGGCCAGAAGTGACAGCAGACCAGCCCCCACGGCCAGCCAGACGCGGGGTGAAATGCGATTCCACCGCGTGGCTAAATGTGAAACCGAAATCGCGTGGACAGTCTCAACGGTTTCGAGATTTCGAAATATCTGATCGAGTCGCGTCTCATCGCCGGGGGGGCGAGACATTCGGCCGCCGGTCGCGGCAACTTCGGCCGGCACAACCGGCAGCGCACCGCTGCGCCGCGTGAAAGGGGCCAGGGCCTGCGCGACTTCGCGGGGTGTCTGGTAGCGCGATCGGGGTTCGCGGGCCAGCATGCGGGCGACGACGGCATCGAGCTCGACCGGAATGTCGCCGCGCAGGCTTCGCAGCCGGCAGGCATCGGTTTTCTCGCGGGCTTCGATTTTCGCGGCGACCGTCTCGCCCAGGAAGGGGAGCTGTCCGGTGAGCAGGCGGAACAAGGTGCATCCCATGCTGAAAATATCGCTGCGGATATCGGCCTGCCGCGTGTCTTGGGCCTGCTCGGGGGCAATATAGTCGGGGGTTCCGAGGAACTGCCCGAACTGGGTGAGCGAACCGTCGCTGCCTCCTCTTCCCGAGCCTGGGGCATCGGCCGAAATCGCCTCGCTGACGAATCGCGCCAGACCCAGATCGAGAATCTTGATCAACGGGCGGGCAGACTCGGGGTCTGTGGCAAGCAGCAGGTTGGTGGGCTTGATATCGCGGTGGACCATTCCCTTTTCATGCGCGTATTGCAGCCCCTGCGCCGCCTGTCGAATGCATTCGCACGCAAACGCGACCGGCAGTGGCCCTTTGTACTTCAACAGACAACCCAGGTCGTGCCCCTCGACATATTCCATGACCAGGTAGTGAACCCCGCCGACCGAACCGGCATCGTAGGCGGCGACGATGTGGGGGTCGTCAAGCGCGGCGACCGTCTGGATCTCTTTGCGAAAGCGGGCGACGGCCTGGCGGTTCCGCATGACTTCAGCCGATAGAATTTTGATGGCCACCAGCCGCCCCAACTCGCTGTGCAGGGCCTTAAAGACGGCCCCCGATGCCCCCGCGCCGATGCAATCGAGAAGCTTGTACTTGCCGAGGAAGAAAGTTTTCTTGCCTTCGAGCAGCATGTCGGCCTGCCACCGCGTGATGAGCCCCTCGTCGACCAGACTTCGCGCCAGCTCGGTGGGGCTGGGTGCTAATGCATCGGCAGCGGCGTCTGCCGAGAGAGGGGCCTGGGGACGATCGGCTGTGGCTTTTGACGCCGCGGCGCGCGCGAGCTGATACTGCTCGAGAGTGAGCAGCTTGCTCCTGCGCAGGTTTTCGAGGAATCGTTCCACATTCCCTATTCTAAACGCGCGGCGTGGAAATGTCGTATTACTACAATCCGCGGCAGCCGAATCAAGTGACAAGCAGCCAGTTTGAGATGCCAGGAAATCGCCAGCGGGAGAACCTGACTTTCCCCGTCTTGGCATGGGCCACTAGTTGCCCTTATAATCTAAATCGATCAAGACAGCCCGTCGAATGTGACAGACAGGCTGTTTCGATGAACTTTTTTACTCGTCAGTCATCATTTCGGAGTTCCTCTCTTGCTTGCCGGTCCGTTGTTCAGCCGTGAAGTTCTGACGTCGCCGCGGCAGACGCGGCATTTTATTCTACGCTGCGGTTACGTGCTGAGTCTGTTTGTCCTGATGTATACCGCAGGTCAAGCGACGTTCGGCTGGCAGCAGGTGAGCAGCATTGGCGAAATCGCCCGGTTCGGGAGCCTGCTCTTTCAGCTCTTTTCGCTGGTGCAACTGGCGCTGGTGCTGTTTTTCGCCCCGCTCTTCGCAGCCAGTCGCGTGGCCCAGGAAAAAGATCGCCAGACGCTCGTGCTGCTGCTTATGACCGATCTGCGGGACCGCGAGTTAGTGCTGGGCAAGCTCTTGGCGAGCTTGCTTCCCGTGGGAGTACTGGTGGCGGCTTCGGCTCCGGTGTTTGCGATCGCATCGCTTCTAGGGGGAGTGTCGGGCGAGCAGATTGGTTGGTCGCTGGCCGTGTGTGCAGCAACGGGGCTGGCCGCCGGAAGCTGGGGGTCGCTGGTCGCGTTCTGGCGCGAGAAAACGTTTCAGACGCTGGCCATCAGCGTGCTGGGGCTGGTCCTCTTCATCGGCGTCGTCGAAGCAGGTGTCGCGGTTTTGGGCGGTAATTCGTCTGCCGGAATGTGGTTGGGATATTGCGATCCGTTTCGCGGAATGCTGCTGGTGCTCGATCCTCTTGCGGCGCAGCCCGACCGGCAAATTGCTTCCGTCCCGGCTTTGCCCTATGTGGTCGCCATGTGCTGTCTGGCGTTGTTGATCAACGTCGTGGCCGTGCTGCGGTTGCGTATCTGGAACCCGTCGCGGACATTTACCGATCCGCACCTTTTGGAATCGCCAGGAGAAGCAGCGGCAAGCGGCGCCTCTCAAGTTGCCACTCGCACGATCTGGACCAACCCCATCATCTGGCGGGAAATCTGCACCAAAGCCTACGGCCGCAAGATGGTGTTTATCAAGCTGGCGTATTTTGTGCTGTTTCTTTTCGCCGCGACGTACGTTCATGCGATGCGAGAAAACCGGGACTCACTCGTCATGGGGATGATTTCTCCCCCTGGGTTCGCCTTTGTCGCGGTGGGGCTGGTGGCACTGTTGCTTGTCAATGCACAAGCGGTGACGGCCCTTACCACTGAACGCGACGCGAAAACGCTGGAATTACTGCTGGTCACCGATATCACTGCCAAAGAGTTTATTTTTGGAAAAATTGGCGGGGTGCTCTACAACATGCGCGAGGCAGTCATTCTGCCGCTGGCAGGTCTGGTTTGGATCGCGGCGCAGGGGCTGCTGACGTGGGAGAACTTCGTCTACGTTGCGCTGGGCTACCTCTTGCTGGTGGTTTTTGCGGGGATGCTGGGGTTGCACGCCGGGCTGAGCTTTGAAAATTCGCGTTCGGCGATCGCCAACAGTCTGGGGACGATGTTCTTTCTATTCCTGGGGGTGTTTATCAGCATGATGCTGATCGTCGAGGCCCGCTCTTCGTTCTTCCAGCAAATGATGAGCTTTCTTGTGTTCATTTTGGGGGGAAGTATGGGTCTGTGGGCGTCGCTCACGCATCGGAACCCGTCATCGGCCCTCACGGCCGGGGCTTTTCTTTTGCCATTTGCTACGTTTTATTCGATTACCGGTTTTCTTCTGGGAGATACGCTGGGCCCCTGGCTGATCGTCAGCTTTGCGTATGGATTCACCGTGGTGGCAATGCTGGTGCCCGCAGTGAGCGAATTCGACGTGGCGCTGGGACGCACGAGCCTCGACAAGGGCTGATATGGCGATCGAACTGGTCTGTTCGTGTGGCCGCCGGTTGCATTTCGATGTGCCACCCGCCCAGGGAAAGGCCAGTTGCCCGCAGTGCGGCAAGGTGCAATTCTTCGACAACGACCGGCCGACAGATTTTTCAGCCGCGACGAAGGCCGGCAATGAGAGCATTGACCCGCCTGTCGTCAGTGGCCCCAAGCCACTGTGGGCCGTCATGGGAAAGGCCGCGTCGCCGATTGATTCGCAGCCGCCCACCGACAGCACCGCGTCTGCTTTGAAACCGACGGCGCGCACGGAGTCAGAGACCACGTCGAACAGTACGACTTCCGCCTCCGGTCCCAATCGCAAGGGCCTGTGGGGGCTGATGCAGAGCCCGTCGTCGGCCAT
>JAYTRB010000688.1:0-7421 GCA_043746425.1 Planctomycetia bacterium | reverse complement strand
CCCGAGGGAGTCGACCCCTCTCCGGCCGAGCTCGAAGCCATGCTGCAGCGTGTGCTGGCGATCGGCAAGAAGGTAGGCACGCCGGTCGGTCTGCACGTGCAGACGATTGATGACGTCAAGAAGCGCATTGAGCAGGGTTGGCAGTTTCTGGCAATCGGCAGTGAGCTGCGATTCATGACGGCCGAAGCGCAACGCATCGCCAGCGGCTTAAATCTCAAAAAAGCAGCCGACCTGGCGCGCTACTAATACACGACAGACGATTCGACAACAGGGAGGTGCTTGGTGACAACTGGAGAATACTGGCGATCGCTGTTTGAAAACTGGCCCAGCAGTGTCCCGCGGCGGGGGCTGCTGATCAGCATCTTCAACGAGTCGATTCCGTTCGTCAGCTACATGATGTCGGGCGGCATTCTGCTATTGGAACGCGATAAGCCCGATGCGCTGGGGGCGAGAAAGGTAATGATCGCCTATGACGCCATTGCCGCCGTCAAAATCACTGACGTCATCGAGCTCGCGAATTTTCAGGCGCTGGGCTTTCAGCCGCCTTTGTGATCGGGCTCTTCTACATCCACAATTTGAATTACAACATCTGCGTTCAGGAGGCTCGTTCCCATGCAAGCTATCGCCGTTCACCCCGGTCGCCCCAACAGCGTCCATCTGGCCGAACTTCCCAAGCCTGCGGTCACAGACATTCCCAACGGCCGCGGCGTTCTTGTCCGTGTGCTGAAAGTGGGCGTCGACGCGACCGATCGCGAGATCAACGACGCGCTGTATGGCAATGCGCCCCCAGGGTACAACTTTCTCGTTCTCGGGCACGAATCTTTCGGCATCGTCGAGGAGGTCGGCCCGAACGTCAAACACGTGAAACCCGGCGACTACGTCACCTGCACTGTCCGCCGGCCAGGGACGTCGATCTACGACCGCATCGGCCGGTCAGACATTACCAGCGAAGAGACGTATTTCGAACGGGGAATCAATCTGCTGCATGGATTTCTTACCGAATACTACGTTGACGACCTTGAATTCGTCGTCAAGATGCCGGTGGGGCTCAAGCACCTGCACGTTTTGGCCGAGCCGATGAGTTGTGCCGCCAAGGCCGTGCAACAAGCCTTCGAGGCGCAAAGACGCCTGCAAGTCTGGGATCCGAAGCTGGCGTTCGTGACCGGCGCAGGGCAGATTGGCCTTTTGTCGACATTGATTCTGCGGCTTCGCGGACTGGAGGTTTATACGTTCGCGCGCGGCGCGGCGCCCTGCCTGAAGTCTGAAATCGTGACTGGGTTCGGAGCGAACTATGTCAGCACCAATGACAAATCGCTCAAGGAAATAGCGGCGCAAGTCGGCAAACCTGATTTGATTATCGAAGCGACCGGCTCCAGCGCGGTCGCTTTCGAAGCCATGGAAGTGCTCGGACTCAATGGCGTCGAAGTCTGGACAAGCATCACCGGAGGCAAGCACCAAACAGAAGTCCCTTCAGATCAAATCAACATCAGCTGGGTGCTGGGAAACAAGCTGCTCTTAGGCTCGGTGAACGCCAACCACCGTCATTTCGAGATCGGCATCGCCGACCTGGCTCTGGGTGAAGTCACTTACCCGGGCGTGATCGAGCGGATTTTGACGAACCCCGTCGCCGGCATCCGCAATTTCAAAGAAATGATGCGGCTGCTCGTGGAGGACAAGAACGCTCTCAAGGTGTACGTCGACGTTGCTGAAGGGTAGTTCGCGGCAGCCAGCCGCGCGCCATGTCTTGATTTCGACCCTCGGCAGATGCCAATAAGACTTACTTCATATTGGCGGCCGCAGGCCGTACCCGAGCGTCGCGAATTTTTTGTGCCGTGCCTTCCTCCTCGCTTCCTGCCAGCGCCGTCAACTCTGCCTCGAGCCAGTCAGCAATCAACATTTCCCACAGGCGATTGATGACTCCAGGAAGAACGTAGCGCACAGGCCGGCCAGGTTCTGTTTTCAACACCAGCAGACTCTGGGCCAGCGCCTTCTGCGGCGCTGCTTTCGGCAACAGCCGCACCAGAGCCTGAATCTCGGATTTGTCGAGCTGCCGAACGGCCTCGGCCAACGACAGAACGTTGCGGCTGAGCCATGAATCGCCAAACAGAAGCGGGGCATAATCGTAGCGAAAGGCTGCGGCCGACAGCCGCTGGAGCCCGCGGTTTGCATACGAACGGGCAAGGGTCGCATCGGTCTTCTCAAGCAGCAGCGCGGCCATCCATTGACCAACGGGGCCGGCGGTCTCAAGTTCGGACAATTCGCCGATCGCTCCGGGAGGACGGCCGGATAACGCCAATATGAGGTCGCGACCAAGGGGCCACAACCAGCCCTCGCGGGGCGAGATTTCGCGGTAGATTGGCGTTAGATGGCCGGCCAGACTGGCTGCATTTCGCCCCAGCAGACTGTCAACGAGTTCAAAGTTTCCAGCGACGGCTTCAAGGGGAATTACAAATGAATTACTGCCATCGTCGTCGACACCGACGCTCGACTTCAAGACAGAATCCAGCGACTCAGGAGACCAGAGCGATGCCAGTTTGCGAAGGGCTGCCAGAGACTTCTGGTGTTCACCGGGCAACTCTGCCTCGGCGAACCGAAATGCTTCATTGATGAGATACAGGCTGCTCGAGCGCCATGGGTGAACCGGGTCGAAGCCGTCTGTCGAACCGGCCATTTTTTGCTCCTGCTTCTCAAACTCCTGTTGCAGTGCGCCAACCGCCGTGCGGATGCGCAGCGCACCACCAGAGCGTTTGTCTTCAAATCGAAGGTCGATGATTCGTCCGGAGTGCTCGTCCAATCTCGCCTGGAACGATTTGCCCTCGACCCGCAACTCTCCTGCCTGCCGGGTAAATTTGCAATCTTGTGTATGCGGCCAGGCAAGAACAGCCACCGGATCGATCGACAGACGGATATCAACCGGGCCGGCGTTGCCGCCAATCTTTGACCCGAGGCCGACGCCAGCGACAAACCCGAAATGGCGTCCTCCAGGCTGCCCTGTTCCAGCGTCAGTCGGATAATATCGGATTTCACATCGCAACTGCGTTTCACCCAGGGGCGGCAACTCGAGCCGTTCGACGGTCTGCGGGGAATAGAAAGAGATTCGATTGTCGCGCGATACTAACGTCTGCACAAACGAGGGCTTGCCGTTCCCGTGGGCCACGCTCCAGGAGATCACCTGTCCGCGTTTGGGCGCCATGACGAACCGGCCGCGAATGATTCTTTTCAGACCCAGGCTGGCCCATGGAAAGACAGACGCCTCGATTTGCGCTTCGACGATAAGATCTTCATCAGAATTCATGTCGGGCCAGCGGGCCAGCCAGTCGTGTACCTTCAGCAATGTCTCATCTTCTGACGTCAAGGCTCGACTCAGAGGAGGAACCTGCGTGTGCTCAAGCAAGATGATCCGTACATCCATGCGGGCGCGAGTCTCATCACGAATCGGTGACTTAGCAGCAACCTTCGCCCAGCAGAAGCGTCCCGATCTCCACAGTTTGTGCTCCCACGCGCTAAACATTCGGGATTCGAGCTTCATCCCCGGCCGAATTCTCAGAAAACTCAACACGTCGTCTCGCGAATTGACGCTGAGCCCCTCGATTGTAATCTCACCCAGTGTCAACAGCGGCCCCTTGTCATCAATGGTAACGCTGAGATTGGCGATTTCACTGTCGGTTTCGGGTGCAATCTTGATCCGAAACTCCGCATAGCACAACGACCGGGTCATCAGGTGCGTAATGACATGGTGGCGAATCTCTTTGAGTGTCAGCCGGTCGAAGGGGGCTGGCGCTCCCGGCTTCCAAAGCGGCTCGCGCCATTTAACCGATCGTCCGGTGGCGCCTTCCCAGATCGTTTTCGCTCTTCCCTGGGCATCCTCAATCGTGACCGGAACAGCGTTCATCGGCGCAACGGGCACTGTCAGTGCCTGCGCAAGCAGCCCGGCCTCGCGTTCGTCAAGGCCGGTCACATGCACCTGACCAGATCGATAACGCTTCCCTTCGACAACACGGGCCGAGACTGTGCGCGTCGCGAGATCGAATCGGGCCTGCACTGCGACATCGGGAAAGCCGCTATGGCGATACCCGGCCACAATGGCCGTTTCGAGCGCCTGCAAGTAATCTGACAACGGCTTTTGCGGTCGGGCCGCGCCCTGAATGTCGAGGTCGATCGCCAGTGCCGCTTTCACTTGTGCCGCATCAAATGCCTCTACTCCCTCGAACAGAACCTGTTGTGGATTACGCAGCGCTTCATCGTGCTCGGCGTCGGCAGCGCGGGCATCGGGGGCAAAAAGAAAAGCAGCCAGAAGAATAAGACTCACGCTGCGCATGGTCGAAGTATCCTGAAACGCCGCACACTGCGGCCGCGAATGTAATGTCGCGACGGGCGGCGGTTCCTGGCGGCTGACGACGAACAACAGAGCTTGCCATCACGAAACGACTACCGGCCGCGCCGATTGCCGCGAAATGCGCTCACCCAAACGCGGCTCTCATACCACGCCCCGGATTCGGAGAAAAGACCGGTTCAGGTGATGGCCAGAAAACGCGCGAGAAGTCGGGCAGGAAACATGAGAATCACCATTGAGATTGCGTACAGCGGCTTCTCCTGGACGAAAAACACGACGATTGCGTCGAGCATGATCAGCCATAGCAGCATCGCGCGAATGGCGCTTTGAACTTTAGCCCCAACCGGGTCAAAAAAGGCGGCCACCAGCCGGAAGTTGACAAGGAGTGCGATAAGCGCCAATGCAGCCAGCGTACGCGAACCATGACCCCACTGATCGCGCCAGTTCATCACGAATGCCAGGAGAAGGACAAACCCAAGGTTGATGGTTCCCATCGCCCACGCCAATTGCGACCGGCGGCTGGTTCCTGCCTCATTGCGAGCGAACCACGTCACTCCGGCGATATAGACCCCAATGGCCGCCGCCACATACACTTGCGGGAGCGTCCATACCGCCATCAGCGATGGCTCTTCGGTAAAAGAATCTCTGGCCGTGCTGGCTCCCAGCATCACATTGAGAAATCGACACGATCCCATGACGACCGGCCCGACCCACGTCGACTTGAAAACGCCGTCGTAAAGAAAAATGACTCCCGTCAACAAACCGGCGACAACTGCACTGTTGAGACCCACAGCGATCGATAGCGCGAGACCTGCAACAACGAGTGCGGTACCCAACACAACCGCCGCACGAACCGGAACCCGCATTGATGGAATTGGCCGTTTGGGTCGTTCTTGCGCATCGACCTGGCGGTCAAAAACATCGTTGAAAACCATTCCCGCCAGGTACAGACACGACGAGCTGCCCAGGAGCAGCCCGAAATCGCGCGGTGACTCAAGTTCGGCGTGCGTCAGCAGATAGCCCAGAAAAATATCGGACATCGCTGTAAACACCGCCGCGAACCGGCATAACTGTAAATACGCAATTAGTTTTTGCATGAGGAAATGATAGCAATCGACGCCCAGCCACCCAATGTTACCAGCGTGCGGAAAGATCTCGTCGAAAAGGCAAAAGGGCCGATTGCGAAACCGCCATGCCTGTGCGTTACGAGCCCGGTGGAAAGCACAAATGGATATCAGGCGTGCGCTGCGACTTCGTCGGCCCACTTTTCGAGCAGCAAGTACTGTCTGTGGAATTCCGGCGGGACGTTGGCCCCCATCGGGCTTTTGAAGAATGACGACAGATGCGTCATTACTCCGGCTTTACCCCGACGGTGTTCGCGCTCGGTGAAGCGCACAAGGTCGAGAACCAGTGGCGCGGCCAGAAGTGAATCGCAGCCCTGCCAGGTGAATTGGAGCGTCATCTTCGTATCCAGAAAGCCGCGGAAATGAATGTGATCCCAGGCGGTCTTCCAATCGGCCATGTCTTCAATGTATTCGATCGTAACGAGCGTGCTGGGTTTGTACCCCAGGATTTCGGTGAGGAGATGGTCTTTCGAGCGAACTTTATTGGCCTTGTTCACGGGGTCGTCGAGCACCTTCCCATCCATATTGCCGAAAATGTTATGCCCGACCCAGCTCATCACTTGCAGATTGCGGGCGGCAAACATCGGGGCCAGCACGGCTTTCATCAGTGTCTCGCCCGTCTTGCCATCGCGGCCGACATGCAGAACTCCTTTTTCCAACGCCAGTTCTTCAAGGGCCGGGAGATCAGATCCGCCCGAGGGAGTGAAATTGACGTAATCACAGCCTGACTGCATGGCGGCGATGGCATAAATCGAGCTGGCCGGAACGGGTGACTCGTCGTCTCGATCGAGCTTCTGCTGGAGAAGCTTCCATGAGAACTTTCGAGCCTCGTCCTCGACAGGAGGTTCGGTCGATGAAACGTTGACGACAATGATATGGTCGAGCTTGTGCTGCTGGCGAAACTCCATGAGATCGCCCGAAATGCGCTCGATGGCCACGGCGGGGCGTTCGCCGCGGGTCTTTAAAACCGTCTCACCAGCCAGCGATTCAATTGTCTGACCAACATTGATGAGCGTTCCCGGACGGACATTTCGGCCGAATTCCTCAAGGGTTGGCTGCACCTCTTTCAAGCCCCCGACCTCGAACACTCCCGATTTTTCGTGAAGGTGTCGGGCTTCGGCCGCGTAAGTCGTGTCGCGGATCTCGTGCCCACCAACCGTAAACGCCCCCCAGTCGGCCAAATTCAGTTTTTGAAATCTGGCGAGAGCACTGACCAGCCCGACTTCGTCAGTAAGTTTCTTGGCCAGCGAAGCCAAACCGACACTGACGGTTGTTCCGATGCCCCCCAAGGCGCCAATGAACCAGATGCCGATCGTGGGTTGTGCCATCGGGATGAATGTCTCGTTTACGATTGTTTGACGGATGAAACATCAGAAAAACGAAACCCACGGAAAACGGCTCGTGGGCTGCGAACGATATCAAATTACGAATCAAGTCGCCCAGATGTTGTGGACCCACGCCAAGAGGGCGTCTTGAAACTCGCCCAGGCGGGCTTCCGTCAGCGACTTCACTTCTACAAGCGATTTGGCCTGCGGAGCCTCTACTGCGGCCTCTCCCGGAACCACGGTTTGCGCCGCCACCGGCTCGGTGCACGTGGTCCGCGCGAAGAAATAGAACTTGATCTTCGGCTCGGTTCCCGAGGGTCGGGCGGCGAAACTGATCGTGCAATCCGACAACGCCGACTCGAAAAACAGCAGATCCCCCTGCGGCTCAAGCAATTCCCCAAGGCGGGTATTCTCGGGGAGCGAACGGATTTCATGCCTGGCGTAATCTCGCACCCGGACCAGGTCAATTCCCGCCAGCGATCGCGGCGGATCGTTCGTGAAGGCTTGCATCAGCCGCTCGATCATCGCCCGGCCTTTCGGCCCCTCGCACGCTTCCGACCGTTGGGCTTCGAGGAAGTACCCATGCGCCCCATACAGCTCGTCGAGCCGGTCGAGCAGCGTTTTGTTCTGTCGCTTGAG
>JAYTRB010000687.1:0-4922 GCA_043746425.1 Planctomycetia bacterium | reverse complement strand
GAAAAAATGATATCTATGGGGATTTCTGATATCTATGGATCAATTCCCGAGGGTTTCTCATAGATATCAGGTCGCGGGGCACTGATTTCTATGGGGCGCACGCTGATATCTATGGCGGCCTGATATGTATGGCGGCTCCGCGTCCTGTTCTCGGAATGAGCTAGGTTGTCGGGGTTGGGCTCGACGGCGCCGGCCGGCTTGATGATGGTTCTTTGACAATTCGATCCATGAAATGCTTGGCCGCCGCGCCGGTCGTGCCAGGTGCCAGGTGCCGGAGCGGCTCGTGGCGCCCATAAGACAGCTTGTCATGGCTCCCGTTCAAACGCTCGAGGGCCGTTCAAAACGAGCCGGGTTAACGAGGTCGGCCGGCTGGCTCTGCAGCGTTCGATACGGTTCTGTTCTGCGAAGATCCGTCAGTCGGTTCGCCGAGTCGCTTCGGGTCGTTGACTTGAGCGACAGCGACAGACGCCATGACGACTTCACGCGCAGCAATTCGTCGGCCGTGCGACTTGAGCCACCGGGCGACGGGGCGACGGGTCTGCGAGCTGCCAGTGCACATGGCTGCGGCGGCAAAACGAAACAATGTGCTGGCTACGTGTCGCCTGTCTTGGGCATTGACCGGTCAACGTCGTCCCTCGATTTCAGCCGACGCCCGCTGCGTTGACTCGATCACCGCAAACCGATCCGGAAATTGATCTGAACTTCAGTCGCGTTTGAAGGCGCCAGAACCGGCGCACGCCGCTCGACAGAATTGTCGCTGGCAAAAGCTCAGAAGTGTGATGCACGGGTCGGCCCGGTAAAGCACAGCGGCCGCGGGCTTTCGGCTGAGACGTCGGCTGCACCGCGAATGACATTTCCGCCTCGCCTGAATCGGGCCAAACGCGGTTGAACGAGGGGAATAACAGCCTGTTGAAAAACGGCTGACAGGCACCTCACAGCACCTCAATTCTCCGCGATTTTCGACGGTTATTGGGCGTCAGTTCCCGTTTTTCACTTTCAAGAACAGGCGTGGCTGATGATGGCCGATTTCTTGCTTTTTTCCTGCGAGACAGTGGCCGTCTGGGCAACGGTGTGGCCTCGATAAGGGGCTCCTTGTTTTAAGAGCAGCCGCTAAATCCACACGGTCACGGATGGGACATCGCGCAGACCTGTTCGGCGGATCCAGAGAGAGCTAGAATCGCCTGATGACATGCCAAACCACTCTCATTTGCTCGTGTGTGGAGATCTAATGCGTTGCAACGTCGGGCTATGGGCTTTGTTAATCGTGATTCTGTCGCCGGCCACCGCGCGGCTTGCCCCGCCAGGCGAACTCGCCGGGAAGATCCGCACGATTCGAGCCGTTGAATCTGACGGGCGCGGCAACCAGGAGGCGGGGTTGGCTTGGCGCGAGCTCGTGCAGGCCCCGGTGCAATCGCTTCCCGAAATTCTGGCGGCGATTGACGAGGCCAACCCGCTGGCGGCCAACTATTTGCGCAGCGCCGTCGAAACCATCGCTCAACGCGAGACTAAAAAGGGTGGTCAACTACCGGCAGCAGAGTTTGAAAAGTTCGTGCGCGATGTCAGGCACGATCCGCGGGCGCGCCGTCTGGCCTACGAACTGCTCACTGGCGTCGACGCGTCCGCTTCCGACCGGATTATTCCGGAAATGCTCAATGACCCAAGCGTTGAATTCCGCCGCGATGCGGTCGCCCGATTGATGGAACAGGCCCCCAGAAAGCTGGCGGCGGGCGATCAGAAGGAAGCCCGCCTGCTGTTGATCGAAGCCCTCTCGGGGGCGCGCGACGAAGACCAGGTGCAGGCGCTCAAGACGCAACTTGAAGCCCTGGGCGAGAAAGTCGATCTGCCCCGGCATTTCGGGTTTCTTTCGAATTGGCAGCTGGTCGCACCCTTCGACAACACTGAAAAAAAGGGGCTGACAGAAGTCTACCCGCCTGAAAAAGATCTCAATCTTGCGGCTGAGTACGAAGGAAAAGAGGGGCAAAAGATTCACTGGATCGAACATACGACCAGCCACGAATACGGCGTCGTCGATCTGGCCAAGGCTCTGGGGCCGTTCAAAGGATCGGTGGCGTATGCGGTGGCCGAGTTTCAAAGCGACGAACGCCGCGCGGTTGAATTTCGCCTGGGAACTCCCAATTCCTGGAAGGTATGGCTTAACGGTGAACTGCTCTTTGCGCGCGAGGAGTATCATCGGGGCATGAACCTCGATCAATACAAGATGCGAGGCACGTTGCACGCCGGAAAAAACCAGATTCTCATCAAGGTATGTCAGAACGAACAGACCGAAGAATGGGCGCAACGCTGGCAATTCCAGTTTCGAGTGTGCGACCCCACGGGAACGGCCATTTTGTCAACCGACCGTGTTCGCAGACCAGCCGCCGCAGAGGGTGGCCGGTAGTGCGTCAGGCAATCCGATTTTGAAATCCCTCGTGGAGCCTTTCATGCGTCGTCCCTGTGCGTCAATTCTGGCCTTGATGGCCGTCGTCGGCTTGGCCGGGGCCGATTGGCCGCAGTTTCGGGGGAGCGACACGTCGTCGGTTTCGGCTGACCGCAACGTGCCCAAGAGCATCAGCGAGCATATTGCCTGGTCGGCCGATCTGCCGGGACGGGGCGTTTCAGGACCGATTGTCGTCAACGGCAAGGTCATTCTGTCTGCGAGCAGCGGATACCAGCAAGACCGGCTGCATGTTTTGTGTTTCGACGCCAGTTCGGGCAAGCCGCTCTGGGAACGGCAGTTCTGGGCGACCGGGCGAACGCTGTGTCATCCCAAGATGTGCAATGCCACCCCGACACCGGCCAGTGATGGCAAGCGGATTTTCGCCTTCTATTCGAGTAACGACGTGGTCTGTCTCGACCTCGACGGAAATCTGCAGTGGATGCGGGGGTTGACGCTCGATTATCCGAACGCGAGCAACAGCCTGGGAATGGCTTCGTCGCCGGTGGTGGTGGGTGAGACGTTGATCGTGCCGGTCGAAAACCTGAGCGAATCGTTCACGGCCGGGCTCGACGTTGCGACGGGAGCAAATCGCTGGAAACTCGATCGTCCATTGCTCGACAATTGGACAAGCCCGGTTGTTCTCGCGGGCCAGACTCGCGACGACGATCTGGTCGTGCTGCAATCGGGTAAAGGACTCGTCGCCTTGCGTCCGTACAGTGGTTACGAAGTCTGGCGATATGACGAAGCCGCCAGCACGATTCCCTCGTCGGCCCAGGCCGGCGGATTGTTGTTTGTCCCTTCGAAAGGATTGACGGCGCTCGAACCATCGGCCGCGGGGCAGCCGCCCAAAGTTCTCTGGCAGTCGAACAAACTGGGCCCCGCAACGGCCAGCCCGCTCGTGATCGACGGCCGGGTATACAACATCAACGGCTCGGGAGTCCTGGCCTGCGCCAATGCGAAATCAGCCGAGATTCTCTGGCAACTGCGGCTGCAAGTACCGCTCGGCGAAAAGACATCGCGAGGAGTCTTCACCAGCACACCGGTCGCTGCCGACGGGCACCTGTACTGTTTCAATGAAGATGGAGTCGCGATCGTGGTTCAGGGGGGTGACATGGGGCAGATCGTTGCCAGCCACGATTTTGCGGAAACGATTCTGGCGACTCCCGCGATTGCCGACGGCGCGTTGTATATTCGCAGCGATAAGCACCTCTGGAAAATCGGTGGAAAAAGCGACCGTCTCGATGGATCTGAGACGTCAAGAAAATAGGGATGGCGGGGAAAGGTGCGCGGCGCATCGGCCAAGTCGGATTGGCCTGTTGAAAATCGGGGACTGGCTCCGAACAACAGCCGAAAATCGCGGAGAATTAAGTTGCGGCGAGACGAGGCGCAAGCCCCTTTTTTTCAACCCAACGTCCTGAATTCATCTGCCTGGAACCCTTGAATGACCTCATCTGGATCAACCTCGGCTGTCGTCGTTGGCAGCGGAGATTACCGCTACACCGCGATTCCCGACTGGGCCCGACTTCCCCCTGGCTGGTCCTTCGTCGAAGTCGTGGGAATTGCCGTCGATTCCCATGACCGAGCTTTCGTTTTCTGTCGCGGCGAGCACCCAGTCATCATTTTTAATCGCGATGGCACATTTGCCGGTTCGTGGGGTGAAGGCGTTTTCGTTCGACCGCACGGCATCACGATTGGGCCAGGAGATGTCGTGTGGTGCACCGACGACCAGGATCACACCATTCGCAAATTCTCGGCAGATGGAACGCTGCTGTTGACTCTGGGCGTGAGCGGCCAAAAAACCGACAGCGGTATCGAGGGAATGGATTATCGTACGATCAAGAATGCCGCGCCCCCCTTCAATATGCCAACCAATCTGGCGATTGCGCCTTCAGGCGATCTCTACATTACCGATGGCTACGGCAATTCACGGGTACATAAGTTTTCGGCAGAGGGAAAACTCTTGTTCTCGTGGGGAGAGCCAGGGGCGGGACCCGGCCAATTCAATTTGCCGCATGGAATCGCCATCGATCGCGTCGGTCGGGTGTACGTGGCTGATCGCGAGAACAGCCGCATTCAGATTTTTTCGGCAGACGGGAAATATCTGAGTCAGTGGACCGACACGGGTCGTCCGATGCAGATTTACTTCGACGCCGACGAGCGGGCGTTTGTGTGCGACGTCGGGTTCAGGGCAGGGCTGTTTCCGTTTCAAACGCCTCCGCCGCCACCGGTGCGCGGCGCGTTTGTCAGCATCTTCGACCGCGAAGGTCGACTGCTTTCACGATGGGGCGGCAGCACCGACCCGTGCGCTCCCGGCGATTTTTTTGCACCGCACGGCATTTGCGTCGATTCTCAGGGAGGGGTATATGTCGGCGAAGTGGTGATGTCAGCGGGGGGCTATCGTGGTCAGGTTTCGCCAACCTGCCACGCTCTGCAGAAGTTCGTGCCCGTAGCAGTGCGGTAATCCGGAATCATCCGCAAAGAAGTG
>JAYTRB010000686.1:0-4036 GCA_043746425.1 Planctomycetia bacterium | reverse complement strand
CGTGAGAGGCATTCCTTTCAACGGCGACAGGTCGCTCACTTTCGAGCAGGAACCGACATGAAGCGACGTGAGCTGCATGTTTTTTAGCGGCGAGAGGTCGCTGACTTTTGAACAGCCTTCGAGGTTAAGCCGCGTGAGCTGCATGTTTTTTAGCGGCGTCAGATCGGTGACGGCTGTCTGTCCAAGCTCCAACTGCTCCAGTTTCATCCCATTCAGCGGTCTCAGATCAGAAATTTTTGTGCCGTAGCAATCAAGAACAATCAGCGGCGTCCCCGTGAGCGGCGACAGGTCAGAAACCGGGCACGAACGCAACATTAAGGACGTCAGCGGCATCCCCTTCAAGGGTGTCAGATCCGATACTCGCGTGCCTAGACAGTCCAGATCTCGAAGCGACATTCCTCGCAGTGGCGACAGATCGCTTAAGCGGCTGCCTATTACTCCCTTCGACCAGCAGAGCGCCAGTGAGGCCAAATCGCGGAGCGCGCGTACCGGAGAAATATCGGTCACATTGTCGCCAGCGAATCCAAAACCCGTCACTTTCCCATCTTCGACCCGGTGCGTTTCCTGCCCATCGAAGGCCGGATTGAGTTCTTGTAACTTCATCACAACCTTTGCGATCTGCACTCCTGCCGGCAATGCCTGCACGCTACGCACCCATTCTTCAAACGCCGGGTCTTGCATCGCCAGTGTCGGTGATCGCTGCTCATCTGCGGTTGGAACTGGCTTTTTGGAGAGCGGCACGAGTTTCGCCGTGATCTTTGTTTGCCCCCCTAAAGCCAGTTCGAATTCATCGGCGAACACTTTGAAGCCGTCTTTCGTGATTTGTAGTTTGTGCTTGCCGGGATGAACTGAGATCTTAATCGGCTCTGTTTTTCCCGTTTCGTGGATTTCAACGGCGTCTGCCATCGTCCTTACTTCTACTTCGGCTCCCGGCTGATCGATTTCGACGATGAGTTCACCCGAATTCGTGGCGATGCGGATGATAACCGCGCCGAATTGCCAGGTCAGACCCCCCAGCACAGCCAAGATCGCCAGCGCGGCGACGACGGGGCGGTTGCCCCGTCGCGCCGCCTGAGGCGCTGGCCCGCCTGCCGTCTGTACGTCTGGCTGTCTCACCGCAATCGTCACCGTGGCGCTGTTCGGCAGACCGACCGGTTTCGCAATGGGAATTGACGCTGTTGGCGCGACGATCGCCTGCAGCAGGCGGACGACCTCGTGTGCCGATGCGGGACGGTCGGTCGGGGATTTTTCCAGCAGACGTGCAATCACATCGGCTAATGCGGGGGGCGCGTCAGACACGAGCCCATCGACTCGGGCTGGCGTGTGCGTCGCCAGCGACGAAAGAATTTGCATCGGCGTGCTGCCGGGGAACGGTACTTCCCCCGTCGTCGCGCGAAACAGGAGGCACCCCAGGCTGAATAGATCGCAGCGTCCGCAGAGCGATAGTCCTTGCGCTTGCTCGGGGGCCATGTACGCCGGCGTCCCGATGATCGACCCGGCCAAGGTGAGCTGCGGTTCGTCTGTTTGTTCGGTGCCGCGGGCCAGTCCAAAGTCCAGAATCTTCACCCGCCCGGTTCGGCGATCGAGCCAAATGTTCGCCGGCTTGATGTCGCGGTGAATCAGCCCGTGGTCGTGAGCGGCGGCGAGCCCCTCGGCGATTTCTCGTCCGATGCGGAGGACATCTGGCACAGGGAGCCGCTTTTCGCGGCGCAGTCGATCGTCGAGCGATTCGCCCTGCAAGAGTGGCATGGCCAGAAACGGCACTCCGCGGTCTTCCCCGACCTGGTGGATCGAAACGACGTGATCGTGTTCGATGGCCGCCGCGGCGCGCGCCTCGCGCAGGAAACGATCATGGACTCCTTGATTCTGAGCGATCGTCGGACGGACGACTTTGAGCGCGACCCGCCGTTTCAGTCGCGGATCTTCGGCCTCGAAAACGACCCCCATGCCCCCCATCCCCAGGACACGCAGGATGCGGTAGCCCCCCAGCCGTCCGATTTCGTCCGGTTGTTCGGCGGGTCCGAGAAAACTCAAGAAGTCTGGCGGCGCTTCCGAGAACCCGCTCGCCGTCTCGAAACGGGACGCGGCCTGGTTCGTGTCGCCCAGCGACGTCATTCCCAAAGCGGCGGCCTGGCGTTTGGCCGATTCCACGATTTCACGAACCTCGGGAGCACTCGGCGGCGCCGCCTGCGCCCCCTGCAAAGCGATCAGAAAGGTGTCGGCTTCAGGAGACAATCCCCGCAGGGTCTCAGCCGCCGCCGGCTGATTATCGAGATAACGCTCGACTTCGAGCCGCTCTTCGCGGGGCAGCGTCCCCAGCAGGAAACGGTTGAACAAGTCGGGAGCGGGAACATTTTCGGGATTCGACACGGCAGTCTCTCGGGCAGGAAGGATCGGGCGACGCAAGCTTGGACCGGATCATCGTTTTGCGACTCCAGCAAAGACAATATGCAATCCGGCGAGAAATCTGTCGTGCGAACCCAAAATTTCGCCGATTTTCCTGTGCGATGCCGCCAGCGCGGCGTGTCGTCATGCCGTCATCTTGCTCTGCGAGATGGTGTACTGACGAACTGTAACCGCTCATCTCCCGAACCACGAACTGCCGTGCGGCAGTCGGGTTTGGTATTTCCCATCATTTCCTGTCAGGGGTTCTGTCAGGGGTTCTGTCAGGGGCGCCAGCGTCGTTTGGTGCGTGGTTGGAACCGGCAAGTCGCGACCGTATCTCGCGATCTCGCGATGCGAGTCAACAACAATACGGCTCTATTCCCACAAGCCGTCCAGTTCTTCCCGCAGTCGGGCCAGGACGCGGCCGCGAGCGAGATACACGGCGTTCGGCGTCAGCCGGTGTGTCTGACAGATTTCGGAAACGGGCCGGCCCTCGAAAAACGTTTCCAGGAACGCCCCCCAGGTCGCCGGGGAAAACTCGGGCTGAATCAACTCGAGAGCCTGCCGGCACAGCGCCGACTGTTCTTGTGCGTCGCTCCAGGCAACATCGTGATTGGATTGGGCGACGTTGACCAGTGCATCGCCACCTGCGGCCGGGGGCGATTTCTGCCGCCACGTTTCCCGCCATTTGTTCGTCAAGACCGTCCGCAGCCAGGCGCGAAAGCTTTTTTGCCGGTTGTATTCAAAATTCGGCAGAATCCGCAGCAAGCTCACAAGCACCTCCTGCACCAGATCGGCCGCATCGGCAGGCTGTGCACCCAGTTGCAGGGCCCAACGGTACATGAGGGGAGAGTAAAGCTCGGCGAACCGCTCCCAAGCCTGCTGGTCTGATGACTGCCGCAGGCGCAACAACAGATTCAGAGAGGTGGTTGACAATAGCGGATGAGATGACGAGATGAGGAAAGGAACTGCCCGGGAGATCCCCTGGATGTCTCTCAGCGTACCCGGCCCGGGTCAGCCACACAACGGACGGAGAGTATGCCATCGGCGAACTCTGATTCGACAGCGCCACTTTCATCGCCGGCAGGTTTTCTTGAGCGACGTTGGGATTTGATTGCCAAGGTTTAAGGAAAAGACAATCCCCACAATCTGCTGTGTGTTGCAGTCGTCAAGGAAGACCACTCACGGACTGGTATCACTCGGATCAACTGGCGGCCGACGGCTGGCTCTGCCCAGCACTCTTTCGCTACTTCGACGTAGCTCCCCGTGAATTGTACGTGAAGGCCGAGGCGAAAGGCCCAACTAAGTAGCGTCGTCCTCCAACAGCCACTCCTTGGCCCGTTCTACCAGAAGAAGCTCTGCGGCACTTTTTCTAAGCTCAAGCTGCCGTTCCATCTCTGCATCTTCGGGATCGTCGTAATCTTCTGGATTGATTAGCTCGGTCTGCCGGGCAGTCTCCAGATACTCGGCCAATCGCCAGCGGTCAAAAATCTCCTTGATCTGGGCAACGAAGGCAGGAATCTCTTCTCGGAACTCCGCATCGGTTTCAGCCGCGTCGAGAAAGTTGATGAACTTCTCGCCGATCAGATAGTCGAGCGCCTGGTCCATCCCAAACTCCGCTTCGATGGTTTTGGTGGCGTCGCACTGCTTG
>JAYTRB010000685.1:0-9252 GCA_043746425.1 Planctomycetia bacterium | reverse complement strand
TTCAGGATGAAAAGCGTGTCCCATTCCGGGGCCGACCAAGAGCTTGATCGTGATCCCCAGTTTCGCGCACTCTTCGACCATGCGAGTGCTGGCGACAAGCTGTGGATCGTTTTCACCGCCATAGGTGCAGATCGGCACGTCGAAGGCATTGAGGGCGTAGTCGACGGGGTTGTAAATCGAGAGTGCGAGATCTTGATAGAAAGGGAGCGGCGTCTCTACTTTCTGGTAACGGTAGAAATCGACAAACCCGGCACCCGGCCCGACAGAGCACCACAGCGACGGGTAATGCAGGCCCAAGTGCCAACTTCCCGCGCCTCCCATCGAAAACCCGTGCAGTACAATGCGGCGGCCATCGATGCGGTAGCGGCGCTTCACGTCGGCCAATGCCTCGAAGACATCGGCCTCGCCGGCCCACCGATAGGCGTTGTTCGTGCGGCCAAATACGTCGAGCTGAATCCAGTCTTCATCTTCGGCGGGGGGCTTGCCGTCGTGCGCGTGAATAAAACTGACTTCGTTGAGTTGATCGCCGCGGCCGTGTAAGACCAGGTGCAGCGGCCAGCTGCGTTCGGGCTCGTTGCCGAACGCTGCGGGAAGAGAAATCGCATACGGCTGAATCGACAGATCAATGGCCGAAAGGTAACCGAGGATTCGCCGGCCCGGCGATTCCTGCCAGGGCGCGGCCCCTTTCGCCAGTTCGACGGCGCGCGCCAGCCCGGTCTGCAAGGCGGCTTGCGTGTGTGGCACATCATCTGGTCTATAAAACTCTTTGTGGCGAAGGATGTATTCTGCCGCCTTCGCGTAAATCTCGACGTCTGGCAGGTTATTTTCGTGACGCCGATCGGGACGCAGTTTGTCGATCTCTGTCTGAAGCTGCGACAGCGTCGCCTCGATGGCTTGTGTTTCGTGGGCGCCTGCCGGCTGGGCGTGTGCCGTGCCGCCGAGAGAAAAGGCCCAGGCGGCGAGAAGCGCCACCGCGAGGTCATTGCAAATCGAGCGACTCATGCAAACTCCGAATTCGTAGCGGCCAGGCGTCAGTCTGCCAGGGCCGCCATTTTTAGACCGAAAATCACGAGCCAGCAGCGACAAGCCGGCAACGCGCCACAACGACCCTGACTTTGCCCGTTGAGCAATGCACTACTGCGGCGCCGGCAGTGCCGACTCGCCGGCGACGAAGCCGCACGTGCGGTGGGCGCCATCGCAAAACGGCCTTTTTGCCGAGTGACCGCAGCGACAAAGGGCGACCGACTCCTTACCGGCGAGATCAAAAACGTTTCCCAGATGATCGGTCAGTGTGAACGGGCCGGTGACGAGCAACGGGCCATTTTCGCGAATCCTGATGGAGACTTCAGCCATGAAATGATTTCCTGATGTTTACTGGGTCAGTGCTGCCAATTCCCCTTCGGAGATCTGGCGGAATGAAAAACGATATCCTTCATACACGGCGATGGCATAAAACAACACATCGCGCGGGTCGAAGGTGGCTGTGAGCAATTCAGCGACAGCGGCCGGGTTGATGAGCAGCATCAGTTCGGCATGCATGACAGGCAGCCCCTGTTTCTCGGCCAGGAACCCGCCCAGGCTTAAAATATTTCCGAGCAAACAGCCGAACAGCGACAACACGGCCCCGATCACTCCGTACAGCGGAGTGAGCCCTTTGCCATACTTGCGGATTGCCAGGCCGACCAGAAAGCCGACGCCGACGGCCATCCAGCCGATCTGGTACTTCGTCAAGACAGTGACGACCGCCCAGATTACCGCGCCGGCAATTGACGAGATGAATCCGCCGCCGATCGCGCCCATCAGGCTTTGTTGGGCCTGGAGCTCGGCGACGAACGCCTGAACGCGCTCGGGGTCGATCGTCGGTTCAGCAATGACGGTCGCCTGATCGACAGCCTGTTCGACAGGGGGATCGACGGAATCTTGGATTTCGGACATGACAGGCCCACCTTTCAATTTGGTTCATGGTGACAAGCAGCCGGCTTGTCTGCGAAACATCGACGAAACTGACATAGAATCCCGAACCCGGGAATCCCGAACCCGGCTTCTTGCAGCGCCGGGAATTGAACGGGTCGTCGAGCACGTCAGAATTCTGACACCGAGCGAGCCGACGGCCCGCATTCAGACGAATTCGACTCCAGGGTGCGCAACATGCAGGCCAACGCCACATGCGAGACGGCCCGCGGTCTCAAAAACACAATTCTAACGCGAAACGCTGTCAAATACGAGCCGCTCATTTCAATAACTTCAGCCGCAATAAGTTAAGAGCCGACTTGGCGACCCGGCTCTTGACGATGGCGGGGTCGCCAGCGACATTGAGCTCGATCGCGCAAGCCCCGTCACGGCCAGCCAGCGCGACGCAGACGATCGGCGCGTCGCCCGCTGTTTCACTGTCGTGCGATCGCGAGCACTCGCCGACAGCCAGGGCCCAGTCGGCGCCAAGGCGGCTGCGGCTGCGTTCCGCCAGGGCGCGCACCCCAATGGCCGTCACCACGTCCGCGGAAACGAGGGCTTCGTCCAGGAGCGAAAGCGATGGCGTGGCCGAACTCCCCGGGGAAACGACAAGCCCACCCCGAAAACAACGCTCGTAGCCGTGAACGCCTGACAGCCGTTCGGCCAGCAGGCCGC
The DNA here is from genome assembly GCA_043746425.1 of Planctomycetia bacterium. Classification (GTDB taxonomy): domain Bacteria; phylum Planctomycetota; class Planctomycetia; order Planctomycetales; family Planctomycetaceae; genus JACQFH01. The sequence continues at coordinate 6,627 of JAYTRB010000685.1, read as the reverse complement.
CTGTGGCCGCTTCGGCTACCGCCAGCGTTTGATTTCGTTCGTGCAATTGGCGCACGACGATATGTTCGAGCTCGTCATCTTCGTCACTGAAAGCGTATTCACCCATCCGCTCGTGAATGATTCTCTTCGTCGCCGCGATTTTTTCGAGCGCCTGCGACACGCTCGCCGCGCTCGACATGATTCGCAGCGTAATGGTTGCTTCATGCACCGTGATGCCCACCTCGGGGTCGCGGCCGCGGGCCGTCACATCGCCCAGCAGTTGTTCGGCGGCAGACTCGCCCAAACCGAAGCAGTTGACGCGCGCATGGCGGATGACCAGCCCGGCCACTTCAGCTGGTTTGATGCGCGGCAAGACGTCGTCGTGAAACATGACTCTCATTTCACTGGGTACGCCCGGCATGGCGGCGATCTGACAAGCCGCACGTCCCGAGCGCGGGATTTCGAGGTAGATTCCCGGGGCTGTACCACAGCGATTCGGAATCGGCTCGGCGCCTTCGGGAAAGAGGGCCTGCACGAAATTGCGCTCGGGCATTTCGCGTTGGCGGCGGGCAAACATTCCGCGGATGACGGCCAGCGAAGGTTCGTGCAGGACGAGTTTCGTTTTCGTCAATCGGGCCAGTACTTCGCGTGTGAGGTCGTCGAGCGTCGGCCCCAGGCCTCCGGAGATGAGAACGATATCTGAGCGGTCGACCGCAGCCGTAAAGGCATTGACATTGGCTTCAAGATCGTCGGCCACCGTGACATGATAATGCACGGGAATTCCTACGGCCAGAAGCTCAAGCGACAACCACTGGCTATTGGTGTCGAGCTTGGCTCCCGTGGTCAGTTCGGTACCGATGGCAATGATCTCGGCGTGCATCACACTGTCTTTTTGAAGGGGGAAATGTGTTTGAACGGATTTTTTGTCGTAATGCGATTTCAATCGGCCGTGTGCCGTACCACCTGCGGCCGGGGTTCGGCGGCGACGACATCGCGATAGAGTTGTACCGTCTTTTGCAACATGGTTTCGACGGAATATTCTTCGACCACCACCTGTCGAGCCCGCATCCCAATTGCCTGCGCGCGAGTCGGTTGCTCGAGCAGTTCGACGATGCGCCGGGCGAGTTCGCCGCTGTTCTGCGGGGGCACGATGAGCCCCGTTTCGCCGTGGCGGATGACGCTGGAAATTCCGCCGACTCCGGTGGCAATGACCGGCCGGCCGAGCGCCATCGCCTCAAGCATGATCGTCCCCAACCCCTGTTGCAACGACGGCAGACAGAAAATGTCGGTGGCGGCGAGTGAATCGGTGAAGCACAAGACGTTCGGTACGAACGTCACTTTAGTGGCGATGCCCAGTTCGCGGGCGACTCGGCGAAGATTGGCTTCTTCGGGCCCGGCGCCGGCCACCAGAAATTCGACGTCCTGACGCACGGCCAGAACCTGCTGGGCCGCGCCCAGAAAATACGGGAATCCTTTGACCGCCTCTAAGGGGCCGGCCGTTCCGACGATGGGGACGTGACCGGGTTCCAGAGGCAGTGGCACGTCGGCCGATACCGCCGTCTCGACTCCGCTCGAAATGACAGTCACCATTTCTGGTGGCAATTTGAGACGCTGCAAGAGATCGTGGCCGACCGATTCGCTGACGGCGATGATCCGCCGGCATAAATTGCGGTCGAGCGACAGTCTTGCACCTTTCGCGAGGTGCTCGTGCATCGTGAGGATGTAGGGCGTTTGCAGCCGACGAGCCAGCCAGTTTCCCTGCGCCAGCGCTCGTTGCGATTGGATGTGGATCAGACGAGGCGGTTCGTGGCGCATTTCATTCAGCAAAAATCTGAGGACGAATTTGCCCCAGATCGGCGTGTCGAGATGCGCAAATTCCTGGATTTTCAGGCGGGCTCGCAGCCGCGCGTCGACCAGCCGCGCATCGGGCGAGACGACCCGCGCCGAAACACTTTGATTTTGCAGTCCGGCAGCGAGGCGCAGCGTGTAACTGCAGCTGCCGCGGACTTCAAAGCGTCCGGCCATGAGCAACACGTCGAGAGCAGGCGGGGGGGAAGTCGCCATGCCGCCCGCGTGCCGCGCGGCCGATTCGAGATGCAATTGCGGTTTAACGTCGTCGGCCGCTGGCGGTTTCACGGGTGGAACCATTTCTTCGGCGCAAGTTCAACAGGCAGTTCGCCATCAGTGGCCGGACGAACGGGTGCGCACCGGCGGCGGAGAAAGAATCACGCTGAGAATCATCGCCTGCCGGACACTGGCGGGCTTCCGCAGCATTTCGGAAAGCCGCGCAGCGCTGTCGTGGGGAAGCGAGGGCGCCCCCGCGACGCGCGTCGTCGAACTTGTCGTCGATTGTACCCCGAGGACATCTGCTGCCTTCACTTCAACCCGCGGCACCATGCGCTGCTGTGCATCGTTGGCGCCTCTGTCACTCATCTGTTGGCTGAGATGCTGCTTGACGCTGGACGCCAGAGGTTCTGTTACGGGCGAAGTGCGGATTTCGCTCTCGTTGCCGGCCCGCGGGCGGCGCCCCGGCTTGCTGGTCGCGGTGGCCGGCCGGGGTGTTGGAGTGGGCGGTCGCCGCGGAGCCTTGCTGCGCTGCGAAACGGGGCGCGACGCGGGAACGACCGGTCTGGAAGGGGGAGTCTTGGTCGTGGCCGCCTTAGGAGACGCCGCCTTCGATCGGGGGCCGGCATTGTCTTCGATGAAGATATTGATTTCCTGCTGCAAACGCTCGTCGCGCGGGCGCACAGGGGGCCGCGGCCGATTCGCCACCGGCGGCCCCTTTTGATTTTTGTTCGACACCAGGTTGGCGATCCACACCACGATCGTGATGAGTGCCACGATCACTGAGATGACGCTGTCGGCCCCATCGGCAAGAATGGGCATGATCGTCAGAACGTCGAGTATGTTCATCTTGCGACCCCCGTTTCTTTCCCGGCCATCATCCCTGGGCCGATGCCGCCGCGCCATCTCCCGCAATGGACGTCCGCATTCTTGTATCGGCCTGAACGTTGTTCAACTCATAGTAATCCATCAGCCCCAGTTTGCCGCTGCGGAACGACGCCGCAATCGCCTGCGGAACCTCGGCCTCGGCCAGTACGACCTTGGCGCGGCTTTCTTGGACGAGGGCGAACATTTCCTGTTCGCGAGCCGCCATTTCGGCACGCTTCTGTTCGGCTTTGGCCTGCGCGACGCGGGTATCGGCTTCGGCCTGATCGGCTTGCAACCGGGCGCCGATGTTGTCTCCCACGTCGATGTCGGCGATGTCGATCGACACGATTTCAAATGAGGTGTGCTTTTCGAGTCCCAGCTCCAGCACGGTCTCAGAAATCAACTCGGGGTTTTCGAGCACATTTTTATAAGAGCTCTGTTTGCCGATCGACTGCACAATACCCTGCCCCACTCGGGCGACGACAGTTTCTTCGGTTGCTCCCCCCACGAGCTGTTCGAGATTCGTGCGCACTGTGACGCGCGCCCGGGCCCGTAATTCAATGCCGTCACCGCAAACCGCGCTAAGGGCCGCGTCGGGGCCCGATTTCGGATCAGGACAATCGATGACCTTGGGGTACACGCTCGTGCGGACGGCGTCGAGAATGTTCCGGCCGGCCAAATCAATGGCTGCCGCCGTTTGCCAGTCGAGGGGAATCTTCGCGCGATGCGCGGCGATGAGTGCCTGAACCACCTGAGGAACATTGCCGTTTGCGAGAAAGTGAGCTTCGAGCGCCTTGGTTGTTATCGGATACAATTGGGTAAGCCCCGCCTGAACCAGCATGATTTTGGCCCGCACGATGACAGGCGTATTCACTTTTCGAAACGACATCATGACGAGATCAATAAGCCCGATGCCCGCGCCGGTCGACCAGCACTGGATCCACAACTGAAAGTATTTCGCGAAGATGGCGACGAAGACGATTCCCACGAGAAACAGGAAGGCGGCAACGATGATGCCGAAGCCCCCCATGTCGGTGATAGCCGCCCCGCCGTCTTTGCCGCCAGCCGCCAGCACATAGGAAAACCGCACCATAGTCAAAGCCTGCCCCCGTGGTGAATCTTGTGAATTAGAAGCCGCAAGGAGGCCGCGAAAAAGCGGCCTGTTACTGTCTTGGTACTGCTACGTCAGATCAAAGTCAAGGGGCTGATCGGCGGCGGAGTGGTGTTCGGCGGCCGCGCCCAATTGCGCGGGAGGGGCGTGGGGATCAATCCGGCGGACCACCACACTGTTCGCCCGGGCCGATATCACCCGCACCAGCGTTCCCGCGTCGAGAATGATTCCCTCACTCTGGCAATGCACGCGCTGGCCATCGACGCGCACGATTCCCGCCGGATTCAGAGTGGTTACGGTTTCTCCGGTCTTCCCCACCATTTTCTGGTGTCGCTCTTCCTGCTCGACGAAGGCGACCACCTCATGCGGAGCGGGCGCTTCGAGGAAGGCCCGCCTTCCGATGGGGGTATTCGGCCAGACGTAGAAGGCAATGACTGCCAGACAGGGCAATAACAGGCTTATTCCCAGCAGGAAACCCCAGAAGGCCCCCTGACTTGTGCCCCACCAGGCGTACCAGGCAAAGACGATGGCCCCGATGAAACTTATAGCCGACAGAATGCCGATGATTCCGCCTGAGGGAATAAACACCTCTGCCACCAGCAAAACGACGCCGATTGCCAGCAACAAGAACGCCCAGGTTGAGTATTCCATAGTCTCGCGACCGACCCCAGATGCCTATCGACTTGATACGCTCTAGTTTACCGGTTGCAATTTGCCAAGCAAGGGGCGACGGTGAATCGCGCATTTCGAATGTGGCATTCGGCGGCGCAAGCGAGGGTCGCCAGTGGGTATTCCCGTGGTCTTGGGTGAAATAAAGCGGCGCTGGCACGTCACGCATCGCCAACAGAACCCGCAGGTGACATAGAGGTGACGGCTCTGGGCCTGACTTTTGCCCCGACAACGTTGTCCCCCGAAGAAAAGCCGAAATGCGACGGCGACCAGCCAGGTCTATGGTCGCGCGTCGCTCGGCTTGCGGATCGGCAGGCGGAACGGACTGGGTCGTGGATCCTGCGGGAATTCGGACCACTCCGTAACCTGCCGGGGCTTCGACGAAGTGCGGGCTTCGGCGAACTGCACGTCTTTCTTCTTTTCCTTCTTCAGGGGCTGTGTTACGTCTGTGCGGGCGATTGCTGTACGGGAGATTGCGACTTTTCGATCGGTCGTGGTCGACGGATTCGGCTGCCGCGAGGGATTGCTGTTTGCCCGCGGTGGTTCGTGGTTCAAGTTCGCATCCGCCTTCTCGGCGCTTCGGTTGGTCGTCAATCGAGGAGCCGATTGTCCCAGAGCCGGCAGCGTGTTCGGTTCGACAACTTCAGCAGAGTTTCGGTTTCCGGGTTGCGCGACGTCAACCATGGCCAAGGCAGAATCACCCAGAAAGGGATCTTCAGGTGGCTTTTGGCCGCGGATGATCAGTTTCGCTGGTTGCGCGGCGCGCGGCGGCGTAACAACCTCGGCGAGTTGTACTCCGTCTTGCTGGATTTCAGGGCTTCCGGCGACGATCCAGTCGTACCAGCGTTTTTCAAGTGCGTCGACGCCCCGGTAGCCATAGTGCATTTGAAGGGCTTTGTCCCAGCCGAGCTGGTTGGCGTCACCAATGAATTTCATGTACCGCGCGCGACCCCCTTGCTGCACGAGCAATTCGGCCAGCGAATAGCCTTCGGCGTAAAGCGTCAAGACATCCTGGTCGTCCTTTGGATATTCCTTGATATTCAACAGATTCTTCAACGGAATTCGACGTTGCGTGCCGATGACCTGGCGCGCGGTCAGTACCTGGCGTCGCTTTTCAGATTCGTGTTCGGCCAGTGTCGCGGCACCCTCATCGGCCCAGCGCGGAAGTGGCCGGCGGAAATGGCACGCGAAAATCGTGTGGCTGACTTCGTGCGGCAGAACCGAATCGAGAATCCGTTCAAGCGACCCCCGAATCTTCATGTTCCAATTGCACACTTCGGCGGGGCCGTGCGCTTTCGGGAAGAACGAAAACGTCGTCGCACCGCCGGCGCCGATCTGGCCGACTGTGACTTCAATAGGGCAGCGCGCGGCCCATGGGGCAAGTTCGTGCCCCACCCAGTCGATCGCCAGTTGCTTGCGATACTGCTCGGCGGCCAGGCCCACCTGTTTGGCAATTTGCGGGCTGGGGGCCGTCACCACGAAGTTTTGAGTGGAGAAGGACGCCCCCATGAGGGCGGGCGCGAAAAAGACCAACGACAACTTCCAAAGGCGGCTTTCCATGCCGTGTTTTTCCCGTTACGAATTCATTCGTGGGATTGGTTTAATCGTATAGGCCCGCAGCAAATCTTAAAGAAGCAAATTCGGGGCCAAGCTTGAAGAGCCTCTCGACCGCATCGCGGCTGAAAGTGGAATTCAAGACTTATCTAATTATACGCACAGGTTTTGCGATGGCAGAAAAAAAACCGCTCTGACAGACGCTGGACGCTTGATTCTCGGTACATCTCGTGTAAAAAATGCAATTCTTGTGCGTAAATTGCGATTGACCGCCGATGGGAATTGATCCGAAATAAGGCCGGGCTTGGTCTAACCTGCCCGCCAAAGGCTCACGCTTTAAAAAATGGAGGCTCACCGGCGATTTCCGGCTGACGCCGAAAATG
>JAYTRB010000684.1:0-2956 GCA_043746425.1 Planctomycetia bacterium | reverse complement strand
CGAGACGTGACCAAATAATCCAAAATCCAATGTAGTGAGAAAATCGGGGTACCGCGCATTGCGCCGTAAGGACTTACGTCAAAGGTTGGGGAAGTCGGGTTAAGCCGGCGATGATTCCCAACGTGTTTTCGGCCGGATGCTGAAATTCGCTGTGCACTTTGCCGAGGTGCAAGCCACGATCCGATCGGCTCGCAGCACGAAATTGACGGTTGGCCAGCAAAGGACGTGCGTCCATGGGCACCTCTGCGTATAGTCCCGCTACCCGGCTTTCTCGGCTGGGATTCGCAGTGTGATCTTTCCGGCAATCGGAACGGCGTCAAGGTGGATATTGAATCCCTCTCCGTCTGAATGCGATCATGGGCTTCCGAGTCGGGTTCAATCCTGATGGTGTGGACAGAACATAAGTCAGCAGCTCATCCCAGACGAGTCAAGACTGATGGAATCAATGGCGGAGGAAAAACAACCTGCGGCTTGAGTTCGTCCTTGCCGGCGTTACGATAAGGTGAGTCGGGAAGGAGTAGTGAAGTTGAATTGGCCGCCCCGATTTCGTCGGAAGACTGCGTAAAGCGCACGTCGGTGAGTACCGGTGGGCGCGTTAACGAGTGAGCCGACATGGTCGAATTCCTCCGGGTGTTCCGCCATGTCGGCTTTCGTATTCCGGTCGGTCGCGGCGTGAGCTTCCCGACCGATTTCGGGCGAAAGAAAGAGGGTCACTTCGCAGAAAAGGACTGCCGCGATGGTTTTAAAGCAGGCCGCTGGCCCTCACGAAGTTCAGGAAACCTCAGTCGTTCGCGAAGAACAGAATGCGGACACGAAGGTCTCGGTACGAAGCCGGGTCGGGTTGAATGCGGCCAATTTCTTTCTGGCCGAGATCACGGGGGTCGTCATGCCGTTCCTGGGGGACTATTTCAAGGAGCGGCAGTGGTCTGAGACGGCGATTGGTTTCACCATCGCGCTGGCGGGCCTTGGCGTCTTTCTAATGCAGACGCCGGCCGGCATGATCGTCGACCGCATGCAAAGGCGGCGGACGCTGCTCGCCGGGGTGTCGGTCTTGCTGGGTGTCTGCTACGGACTCGTGCCGCTGGTGCCAGCCCGTCACGGCTGGGTGACACCGCTGTTGTTTGTCGCCGGCATCGGGCAGGCGTTTTTCCTGCCGCTGCTGGGGGCTCTGGCGCTGGGGCTGGTCGGGCACGCGGCCCTGAACCGCACGATGGGTCACAACCAGGGATGGAACCATGCCGGCAACCTGGCGGCCGCCCTGCTGGCGATGGCCCTTGTCAGCCTTCTCGGTTTGACTTCGGTCTTCTACGCCGTGACGATCGTCTCGGCCTTGGCGGCAGGTTCGGTCTTCCTGATCCGCAACGACGAAATTGACGAAGTCCGCGCCAGCGGCGCCGCCGAGGGGGGCGGAAAGGGGGCGGGCCTGCGCGAACTGTTGTGCGATCGCCGCGTGCTGGTGCTGTTGGTGGCAACGGCCCTGTTCCACTTGGCCAATGCTCCGGTCATGCCCTTTCTCGGCGCGTACATCCAGACGCTGGGGGGGAGCCACGTTCAGGTAGCCGCGGTGGTGTTGGTGGCCCAGGCAGTCATGATCCCGGTCGCGCTGGCGGCTGGCTGGCTCTGCGACCGCTGGGGACGGAAGTGGGTGTTCGCCATCGGATTCGTAGCGCTCCCGATCCGCATTTTCTTTTATTCCCTGACAAAAGACCCCTGGATGCTTGTCGCACTTCAAGCCTTCGACGGCATCGGCGCGGGAATCTATGGCGTCGTGATCGTGGCGATCTGTGCCGACCTAACCAGGCGCAAGGGGGGATTCAACGCACTGACGGGCATGATTGCCACGGCCCTGGCCGTCGGCGGCGTGATTGGCCCGCTCAGCGCCGGATTTCTAGCGCAGCACCTGGGCTACAACGGTTTCTTCTACATTTTTTCTGGCATCGCGGTGGTTGCTGCGCTGCTGTTCGTCTGTCTGATGCCTGAAACCGGCACCGGAAAGTTCAGCGAAGCGAATGCGGCGCCACCTGACGGGAAAGGATCGGAACGGTGACGGATTTGGCGGTCTATCTGACTTGGATCATCTTTTCGGCAACCTACGCCGGACTTGCGTTGGGGCGCGTGCCGGGTCTGCGAATGGATCGGACCGGCATCTCTCTGGTCGGCGCCACTCTGGTTCTGATCACGGGAATGCTCGGCCTCAAGCAGGCGGTCAGCCCGGAATCAATCGACTTTCAGACACTTTTCCTGCTGTTCGGAATGATGATCGTGGTCGGTGCATTGCGGCTGTCGGGGCTCTTCGCGCGACTGATGGGGCTGGCGGTCCGCCGCGTCTCGACCCCCAGAGGGATGCTGGCGGCAACGGTGGGGCTGTCGGGAATGCTTTCGGCGTTTCTCATCAACGACGTCGTCTGCGTGGCGCTGACGCCGCTGGTGCTGCACCTGGCCCGACGAAAAAAATTCGACCCCATCCCGCAACTCATCGGCCTGGCGACGGCAGCCAACGTCGGCTCGACGGGCACCATTACCGGGAACCCGCAGAATATCTACATCGGCTCGCATTCGGGGATCTCTTATCTTCGCTTCGCGCTCCGTCTGTTACCCGTCGCCATTTTGGGTCTGGGCCTGACGTATCTCGTCGTCTGTGTCGTCTACCGCAGCCGATTGCATTCGCCCGCGAATGACGAAGCCGACGGTACGGCCGATCCGACGACGGGAGCCGACGACGAGGGGAAGCCGCGCAGCCGCGCTCACGCCAGGCTGCAGATCAAGACGGCGGCGATTACGCTCGTGACTGTAGTGCTGTTTTTCACAGGCCTGCCTCTGGAGTTGATCGCTCTGGGGGCGGCAGCCCTCGTCCTGCTCGACAGAATCAAGCCACAGAAGGTTTACCGAGAGGTCGATTGGAACCTGCTGGTGATGTTCACCGGGCTGTTCATCGTTGTTCACGCTTTTCAGGTGC
>JAYTRB010000683.1:0-1640 GCA_043746425.1 Planctomycetia bacterium | reverse complement strand
GCAGCATCGAGATTGGCAGTCAGGCGCTGCAAGAGACACTGGCCGAACTGGCGAAAGATTGCGGCATCGTGCCCGCGGGTGCTGGGGAATCAACTCGCGCGGGACAGGTCGATGTGCCGTCGAAATACGCCATCATCGTCAACTGCGAAACAGAACAGCAGCAACTTCAGCTTCTGGAACAATTTGAGCAGGAGGGACTTCAATGCCGCGCATTAGTTGTCTGAAATCGGTTGCAATTGTCCGCACGCCGCGCGTCAAACAGCTTGAGGGAATGTTCGACGTGCAGCCTTCTGAGTGCAGCGAGATGCGCTGGGAGGTGGCGCTTCCGCTGGAAGAGCGCGACTGGCAGATTGGTCTCGTGGTCGGCCCCTCGGGCTGCGGCAAGACCACGATCGCTCGAGAACTTTTCGGAGAGGCAATGGTTTCCGGATTTGACTGGCCGCACGACAAGTCGATCGTCGACGCCTTCCCCTCGTCCATGGGAATCAAAGACGTGGTGGGTCTTTTATCGAGCGTGGGGTTTTCCAGTCCGCCGAGCTGGTTGCGGCCCTTTCGCGTGCTGTCGAATGGCGAGCAATTTCGCGTCACGATCGCCCGGGCGCTGGCCGAGCAGCCCGCTCTGGCGGTTATCGACGAATTTACGTCGGTGGTAGACCGCACAGTGGCCCGCATCGGCTCGGCCGCAATTGCCCGGACGATTCGCCGGTCGAAGAAACGGCTGGTGGCCGTCTCGTGTCATTATGACATCATCGACTGGCTCGCCCCCGACTGGATCTACGACCCGTCGGCCAACGAATTTCAATGGAGGTGTCTTTCGGCACGAGTCGAACGACCAGCCGGCCCAGAGCGACGCGGGCCGTGTCGGCCGCCCGTGTGTCTCGAGATTGCCCGCGTGCATCGTGCGGCTTGGCAGATCTTCAAGCAGCATCACTATCTAAGCCGCGAATTGAACAAGTCGGCCAGGTGTTTCGTGGCCTTTGTGGTCGATGGCGCAGAAGCGTGCTCTGGTCGCCCTGACGCGACGCCAACTGTTCGCGCGGCGCTTCGTCCGGCGGCGTTTACAGCCGTGTTGCACGCCCCCGACGCCCTGGGCGGCTACTGGCGTGAGCACCGCACGGTCTGCCTTCCCGATTTTCAGGGGGTGGGCATTGGAAATGCGCTGAGCGAATTCGTCGCCGCACTGTTTGTCGCCCCCGATTCGCAAGGCCGGATCAAACGCTACTGCTCGCGCACCTCGCACCCGGCCATGATTCGCCATCGCGCGAATTCGCCGTTATGGACGATGCTCGGCGGCCTGTCGTTCAGCCGGAAGCACACCAGCCAGTACGCGGCGTTCAACCGCAGCGCGGCGTTGCACCGGCTGACGGCGGGTTTTCGCTTTGTGGGCCAGCCCAATGTGAAAGCCGCCCGAGACCTGGGAATCATCTCGTCTGGAAGCGGGCCGTGAAACGGCGTTTGTCTGAAAAAGAGATCGTTGACGCTCTGCACACGACACTGGGTAAAGTCTGTCTGGCGTCGGAAAAGCTGGGGTGCCTGCCGGAGGTGATTTATGCCCGGGCGCGCACTTCGCCGAAAGTCCGCGGGGCAATCCGCTTTTATCGGGGAAAGCTGCTTGATGCTGCCGAATCGGCCCTGTGGAA
>JAYTRB010000682.1:0-1625 GCA_043746425.1 Planctomycetia bacterium | reverse complement strand
ATCACATCCCGTTCATTTCTGCTCGTTGCGTCGCTTCAACCACGGTGTAATGCTTGTGAGAATGCAGCTTCATATCGTCGAAGATCTCTGGCATCCGGGTCTCGTACCAGGCGTACGACTTGGCGACGATCAATACTTTGCCACCAGGTTTCAGCGCGCGCCGCGCCCCTTGCAGGAAGATCTCGCCGATGCGGTAATCTGAATAATAGGGAGGGTTGCCCAGAACGAGGTCGAAGGTACCAGCTTTCGGTGCGTCGCCGTCGGCATTGAGGATCGCCGTCACGTTTTCAAGCTCGTTCATCTTGGCCGCTCGGGCAGTGCATTCGACGGCGCGTGCGTGCGAATCGACGGCGATAACAGAGACTGCATTCGCCCGAAACGCGACTGCCAGAGCCACACTGCCGCAGCCGCAACCCAGGTCGAGCACGCGGTCGCCATTATGAACGGTCATGGTGTTGATGAGGGCCCGCGCCCCCCCGTCGAGGCTGCGGTGACTGAAGACCCCCGGCCGGCTGAACGCTTTAATCAAACGTTCGTGATCGCGGAAGGCGAAGTCACAGTCGAAATTCTTGTGCTTCTTGAGAGCGGCCGTCTTGGTCGCCAGATAGAGCACTCCGTCGTCCATTGGCCGCCGCGTGACCTTCTCGAACAGCTTTCGCATTTCGCCATGCAGCCATTGATCGTCGTCAGCCGAAGTGGACGAGAGCAATCGGCCCCCCATCGCGAGCCGCTCGTGCCCCGACTGCAGCAGATCGCGCGTTAATTCGGCATCGCCGCGCGGATCGATCGGAATAGCCACGAGGTCGAACGGACCTTCGGGCAAATCAGGGGTGCAGACGATGGCTGGCGCCCCCTCCCCTGCTCCGCAGTGCTCGATGGCCTGACTGGCAAGATAGGTGTCGAAAAAATGGCAGACAACCTGCACCCCGGGCGTATAACTGGCAGCCATTTGCGCGAATTGCCCGCGCCCCAGTGACGTGCATAGAATCCGTGATTCGCCGATCGACGGAATTTCTTCGATCAGCAGTTGTTCCGCCACTGGAGTCCGCACGACCAGCGCCGCATCGGCGCGTTCCTGGATCTGCCGCTTCTTTGCCGATTTCACGAAGCCTCGCTTTTTTGAACTGTCAGTTTCCTGGGCAGAGGTGCAACTTGACGGGAAATCCCGAAGTGATGCGCCCGCGGGCTCGCCTGTGCGGGCCGGCTGCCCATCAATACACTCTGCTGATGTAGCACTTCAGATAGTCGGTTTCTTCACAGGTCACCGACGTGGGATGATCGGCCGAAGCGCCTCGAACCTCGAGAAATTGCAGTCGCCGTTTCGCACTCCGGGCCGCTTCGGCCAGCATGTTTTCAAACATGGCCCGCTCGACATACCCAGTGCAACTGCACGTGACAAGAATTCCATCTTCCGCCAGCACTTCAATTGCCAGCCGGTTGAGGCTGTGATATCCGCGCAAGGCTTCAGGAACCCCGCGTGCATGTCGCGCCAGTTTCGGCGGATCGAGCACCACCAGATCGAACCGCTCCCCTGCCCCGCGCAGAACCTCGAGGGCTTTGAAGGCATCCGACTTCTCGAAACGAATGGCATGCGCAAGACCATTCTGCTCGGCGTTGGCGCGGGC
>JAYTRB010000681.1:0-1793 GCA_043746425.1 Planctomycetia bacterium | reverse complement strand
CAGGCAGAATGTCCCCCAGCCCACGATTCTCGATCGTGGCGCGCGATGGATGCCTTGTCGGAAGTTAACGATGACTGAGAGCTCAAAGACTCGATCCATACCATCGGTTTTAGCCCCCGCTTGGGGGAGGGGTCAAGGCCATGACTGCATCGAAATCGGCACGGCATGCCTTCTTGAACCAGAAGGACACGTTTCTCGACAGCTTCCGATTCAAGCGGCGCCGTACCGGTGTCATGTACCGCCGCCACATTGCGGTACCGCCTGCGGGCTAAAGGCATTCTGCGGAAATAGTATTTCGGGCGACAGATCGCCTGTTGAAATTTGTCGCCCAGCGGCCGAGGAATTGCCAGCGTTCGACCTCCAGGCGTGCGAATTCATCGCGCTGATCATGGCCCAAATCGCTTCTCGAAAGCACCAGTTTTGGTAAACTCGACGCTCGACGCGCGCGTCGCTTTCGTAAGATTGGTGCTGTAACCTATCCCGTAGTACGAGATACGGGCTGAAGAAGTGCGGGGCGCACGATGGCAAATTGATCAATTGGAGTGAACGCAATGGCTGGCAAGACGTCTATCAATTTGGCAAAGGTCGACTCGCCAGGAGAACTCGGCGATTCAAAAACCGCGCCCAAGATCCGTTTCAGTGCGACACTTTTGCGGCCGAAGGCGACCGGGAAGGCCGTCTCGTGGACCTTTCTGACCCTGCCCAAGGAAGCCAGTGCGCAGCTCCCCTCGCGGAGCATGACGTCGGTGGAAGGCACGTTCAATGGCTTTGCCTTTCAAGCTACGCTCGACCCAGACGGTCGAGGAGGCCACTGGCTCAAAGTGGACCGTAAGATGCGCGAAGCGGCGGGCGGGAAGACAGGCGACGTCGTCACGCTGGAAATCGCTCCGGTGGCAGAGGAGCCAGAACCCAGGGTGCCGGTAGATTTGCGGAAGGCTCTCGCGGCTGCCCCGCCGGGGGCGCGGAAGGTGTGGTCAAACATCACCCCCATCGCGCGCCGAGATTGGATTCAATGGATCGTCTCGGCCAAGCAGGCAGAGACTCGCGCGCGTCGGATCAGAACTGCGTGCGACATGCTCGCCAAAGGAAAGCGACGCCCGTGCTGCTTCGATCGGTCTGGGATGTATGCCAAGAGCCTCAGCTGCCCCGTAGCCGACGACACGTCAATGTGACACTCGTGGTGCGACCGGGGCGCAACGGGCGACCCGGAAGTTTGGGTGGCAGACTGAATAAAATGGACAACGAAGAATCATTCGTTTTGCCTACAGAAATGCCAGCATTCGGGACGCCATTTGGCAGCAGTCCTAGTAGTACGATCTAATGAGACACATTCCAAGCTCATCCAAATTGTCAAAAATACGGGAGACAGTGGAATTTATCTTGCCCGGACGCCGGTTACGCCCCTGATCAATTGACCCGTCACAGATTCTGCGCTCAACCGCAAAAAACACACGCTTCTTTCGCTGCGCCGGCCGATGGCTGGGTTATTCCACGAGACGGCGATATTTTCCAGAAAAATACAGGAGCGGCTGGCCGTCTTCGCGGGCTTCACCGGCGACGATTTCGCCGATGAAAATGTCGTGATCTCCGCCAGCAAGAATTTCGACGACCCGGCAATCGACGTAGCCGAGCGCCTCTTCGAAAACCGGCGCGCCGGTGATGACCGACCTCCATTTCAATCCTGTAAAATCCTTCGGACCCGGCGTGGCGAATCGTCGGGAAATCTCCTCTTGCTCGGCCGCCAGAATGTTCATGGCGTAACACCCGTTCTCTTTAATCTCTGGATAGCTGCC
>JAYTRB010000680.1:0-9258 GCA_043746425.1 Planctomycetia bacterium | reverse complement strand
CATTTCGTCGATCACAAAGCGGCCGTTACCGCGGTGGCGTTTTTCGCCGACAACAAAACAATCGTCTCGGGGGGCGCCGATAACCAGCTTTTCGTGAATGCCGTCTCGTTGCAGCGGATGCATGTCGCTGACGAGAAAGGGGTGAATAACCTGGCTCTCTCTCAAAACGGCGCACAGTACGCGACGGCTGATGCCGACGGTAGCGTCAAGACCTGGGACATCAACTCGGGAAACCTCGTGCGCGCGCTCTCGGGGCTGACAGCGCCGGCGCTGGCCGTGGCTTTCAATCCCAATAATCAGCAGGTCGCGGGCGGGGGCGCCGACAAGACGCTCTTGCTTTGGAACGCGGCCGACGGCGCCGTGCAATTGAAATTCACTGTGGGTTCAGAAGTGACACGGCTGGCATACAGCCCTGACGGCAAAAAGCTGGTCGCTGCCGCGAATGACTTCGCGCTTCGCACATACAACCCGGTGCCCCCCATGCCAAAACCCGGCCTGCCTTTGGCCGCGACCGAGGCCGTTCAAGAATTGAAAGGCTCAATGGCAGCGATTTCGGGGTTGGCGTTCGCCCCCGATAACAACACCGCTTTGTCAGTTGCCGCTGACGGATTTCTGCGCTTGTGGTCGATTGCCTCACCCGATTTCGTGTTAAGTCTGGCCGGCCATCAATCGCACATTTATTGTGTGGCGTTCAGTCCTGACGGCAAACTCCTGGCCTCGGCATCGAATGACAAAACCATCAAGATCTGGGATCTGGCCGCCGGCAAAGAGCTGCGAGCACTTCCCGCCCAGGGGGCTGCCATCTACGCCCTGGCCTTCAGCCCAGACGGCACGCTGCTGGTTACCGCAGGAGGCGACAAGTCGGTGCGGCTGTACAACGTCGCCAGCGGGAGCGAAATCCGCCAATTTGCCGGCTCTGAAGGGGCCGTTTACAGCGTGGCTTATCATCCGCAAGGACAGCTGATCGCTGCGGCGGGAGTTGATAAAAAGATCCGCCTGTGGAATGCGGCGGACGGACAGCTCGTCAGCACCTTTGCCGGCCATCCCGATGACGTTTACCGCGTGCAATTCAATGCCACCGGAACACGGATGCTGTCGGTGGGATATTCGGGCGTTGTCGATGTCTGGGACGTGAACAACCCAGCTAAGCCGGTCTTCAGCACGAAATTGCCGGTTGTGCTGGGTTCGGCGGGCTACTTTCCCGATGGCCGCAAGATCGCTGCGACAGCGAACGACGGCAAGACATATATTATCGAATTACCAGCCGAGGCGCTGTAGGCGCGCGGCTCAGTCGCGTTGCCGTTATTGGCCGCCGCCCGAAAGAGCCCGGCTGGCACTGCGCTGGGTCCATGTCTGGGCTCCCCTGGTCCATTCGTACTTATCGATGGCCTTGTCGCCGTTCGTGTCCATGCGACTGAGCAATGGCTTCCTCGTTTCCGGCAATTCGGCCTCAGTCACTTTGGCGTCGTGATTTTGATCGAGCCAGTTGAAGACGACCATCGGGTCGGTCGACGCGCCGCGCAGCTCGTCGGTCGGTTCTCTGGGCGAGGGGGGCTTTGCGTCGGTTTCGGACAGAGCCACGGCGGCAGGAGTCGGGGACGATGCGCTGGCAGTCGAGGTTGGTTTGTCGATGTCATTTGTTCTCGCAAGGGGCGCGGCAGGTTCTTTTTCTGAAGCAGGTTCGGGCGGCTTGACTTGTGGCGCGCGTAGGTCGGGCGTCTTGATTTCTGGCCAGAAGGATTCGACATTCAAGGGAACGTCGTGTTCCAGAAGGGCGACTTCGTCGGGAATGGCTGTTCGCGGGTGCATCACAATTTCGTCTCCCTCCTGCAGCCCCTCGACGATCTCGCACGATTTATCATTCGACTTTCCGATACTGACTTCGTGCCGCCTGAGTTCTTCATCGTCTTCGAGCACCCAGGCGAAGAACCGTCCGCCGCGTTCAATGCATGACTGCACCGGGGCCTGCAATACTGATTCGAGCCGGTCAACGAGAATCTCGACCTCGGCCGTCATGCCCGGCTTGAGCGAGTGAACTCTGCCGGGTTCGTCGGACAGCTTGATGTGTGCCGTGTATTCCTTGAGGTTGAAATTCGGCCAGGCTCCCGAGTTGGGGACCAGCGCCACCTGATTGACGACGCCGTAAAACGACTCGCCCGGCAGCGCATCGACATGCACCGTCGCCGTCAGCCCGTCGTGCATCATGCCGATTTTCGATTCGTGAATTCGAGTGGTCACTTGCATGTCGTCGAGGTCGGGAACATTGATGAGCGCCTGTCGCTCACGGACGACGGCCCCCTCGTAAATCAGCGGGACATTCGAGCCCCGGCCTCCCTCTGCCGTGTTCGCATGCACCACCATTCCCGCGCGGGGAGTGCGAATTGTACAGGCCGCGATCTGCTCGATAAGCCGGTCGTAGCGGTCCTTCTCGATGAAATGCGACCGCTTCGCGGCCAGCAGATTTCTTTCGCGCTGCGACATGGAAGCCTCGGCCCGCAGCCTGATCCGTACCAGCTCGCGTTCATAAAAGCGGACATTGGCGTCTCTCTCGACAATATCGCGCTTGTAGGTGAACTCATCGAGGACGCGCTGCTTCTCGCGGGATGTCTCCAGATCAATTCGCGATTTCTTCAGGGCGACACGGTCGGCCTCGAGCATATTGGTCGTCGAGAAGCCTCTTTTCATCAGCCGCGTCGTGTGCTCCTCTCTTTCCTCTGCCATCTCCAGATGGTCGTGAGCCATCGCAATCTCGCCCAGGATGATATTCCGCGCTTGAGGATGGTCCCCTTCTTTGTAACTCTCAACATCGAGCCGGGCCAACTTCAATTTCAGCTCTGTCGCCGCAACGTCGCTTTCGTTCTGCATCTGCTGGATCGCGACGTTGGTCTCGGCCGTTTTGAGCGCGGCTGCTGCGGACTCGGTCCGCACTTGTTGGGCCAGCGCTTCGTCTCGAAGGCGCGAGGAATCGAGCTCGACCAGAACTTGATCCTTTTCGACCCAGCTTCCTTCTTCGGCGATCTTCAAAATGCTGGCGCCGGTGGCCCCTTCGACCATGCACCGCAACGTCAGATTGGCGGCGCTTTCCAGATTACCTCGTTCGATAATCTTGACTTCCAATGGGCCGCGCTTGACCGCTTCGGTGGTAAGGCCCGGCTTCTGGCTGTGGGCATTACCCAATGCCCGGCTCCATACGGCGCCCCCGCCAACCACGGCTACTGACAAGACCAAAGCCAGCAGCAGCACTCGTTTCACGGCCTTGCCCGCGAGCGGTCGCTTCGACTGCTTCAATTCGGCAGTGAGTTGGCTGTCCAAAACAGGTTGCACCGTGGGAGTGATCATAGATACAGCAGTCTCCGGCGGGAAATTCAGCAGACGACCGAAACCCTCAACCGATGCGCGGTCGAGCTGGGTCATCTGCCTCTCAGAAGTAAAGCGTGTGTTCGGCGCCTCAGAGCGCTTAACAGACTTCAGTGCGGCGAGTGTGTCATGGGGCCGCTGTGTGGAAGCGGCGGCGAGAAGCATCGATTACAAATCAACAGTTCAATATATGTACTTGCGGGATGGTAAGTCAACCGCAGAAAGTAGTTAGGGAAGAAAGTATTGCGAAAGCCGCCAGACTGGTCAATATCGAGCCAAGGATGAAACAGAATGGGTTCGTTTACACGATCAAATAAGTTATAATCAAATCATCGGCTTGGCATGCGTTGATTCCCTCGGCGCGGCCACGGATTGAGGGCTGCGAATTCCAGGAATGATTGCATGCGGAAGGGCCCAAAATTCAAGTTAGCACTGGCCGGGCTGCTGTTGGCAGCTGCGCAGCTGCACGCCGCCGAGGAGCCGACCCCTGAACAGGTCGAGTTTTTTGAGAAAAAGATTCGTCCGATCCTGGTGAGTCATTGTTCGGAGTGCCACGGCGAGGGAAGAGCCAAGGGAGGGCTCAGGCTGACTTCGGGCGAAGACTTGCGTCGCGGTGGAGAATCAGGCGCGGCAGTCCTCCCTGGCAAACCTGACGAGAGTCTGCTGATCGAAGCCGTGGGTCATCTGGGGGACATCAAAATGCCCCCCAAACAGAAGTTGGCCGACCCCGAGATCGCCGACTTGCGACGCTGGGTCGAGATCGGGGCTCCTTGGCCCGCCGAAAGCGGCGAGGTGAAAACCGCCGCGGCGCCTTTTACGATTACCGAAACGCAGCGGGCGTTCTGGTCGTTTCAGCCAATCCGCGACGTCCCTATTCCTGCCGTTCAGGACGAAGCCTGGCCGGTCGGGGCCGTCGATCGATTCATTCTGTCGCGGCTGGAAGCTGCGGGCCTCACGCCGTCATCACCCGCCGACAAGCGAACTCTCATTCGCCGCGTTACGTTCGACATCATCGGACTGCCGCCCACCCCCGAAGAGATCACGACGTTTCTGTCTGACAATCGACCAGATGCGTGGGAGCGGCTCGTCGATCGGCTGCTGGCATCGCCGCAATATGGTCAGCGCTGGGCGCGACACTGGCTCGACGTCGCCCGTTATGCCGAAGATCAAGCGCATACGTTTCAGGCGCGGACTTACCCCAATGGTTATCGTTATCGCGATTGGGTTGTGCAGGCATTTAACAACGACCTGCCGTACAACGAATTTGTAATGCAGCAGATCGCAGGCGACCTCCTGGACGGGCCGGAAGCCGAGCGCAACGACCGGCAGGCCGCTCTGGGGTATTTTTCACTGGGACCGGTCTATTACGCCGACGCAGGTTGCGCATTCAAGGCGTCGCTCGATGAGCTCGACGATCGGCTCGACACGCTGGCTCGCGGGTTCCTTGGCCTGACAATCGCGTGCGCCCGCTGCCACGATCATAAGTTCGATCCGATTTCGCAACGCGACTACTACGCCCTGGCTGGAGTCTTTCGGAGCTCGAACTACCGCGAAGCGCCGCTTGTCGCGGCAGCGGTCGTCGAACAATATGACCAGGCGCAGCGTCAAATCAAAGACCAGGAACAGGCGATTCGGAAATTCCTGGAAAACGAGGCTTCGCGAACTGCCGACGACGCGGCGCGGCACGCCTCGCGCTATCTCACAGCGGTCTGGCGACTGATTCATCCGCCAGCGGGCGCCGAGCCGTTGAAGCGCGAAGAGGTTGCCAAACAGGAAGACATCCTCGATTTCGTGCTCGAGCGCTGGCTGAAGTTTTTGATTCCCGAGAATCGAGAAAAATTGCCGCAGCTTACGGCGTGGTTTGAGTTGGCCCAGCGCGCTCAAACGCTCTCGGTCGCCCCCGGCAGCAGAGATGTTCCGGGAGCCGTCGTCGAATCGGCCCTGGTGTTTGAGACCGCCATACAATCGGCCTTCGCTGAACGCGAAGAACTCGAGCGGCGCTACTCGGCGGCCTTCTCGGCGGCTCCCGAGGCCGAGAAATCGAAAGTCGTCAAACCGACCATTGAAAAGTCGGCGGCCGAACTTCTGACAGTCGTCAGCGGTTCCAAGGGGCTGTGCGCAATTCCCGTCGATAAGGTCGAAGGGCTGCTGAACGGTCTTGCCAAAGGTCAATTGATTGCGCTCAAGGAACAGCTTCAGGCGCGGCAGAAGGAGGCGCCGCCCAAATATGCCTTCGCACATGCACTGAGCGAAGGCCAGTCGGCGGATATGAAAATCCATCTTCGCGGCAACCCCAACCGCACGGGAGAGGAAGTGCCGCGGCGCTTCCTGACAATTCTTGAAAACGGAAAGCCGACGTCGTTTACAAACGGAAGTGGCCGGCTCGAACTGGCCCGCGCGCTGGTCAACCCCGAAAATCCGCTGACGGCACGGGTCATCGTCAATCGCCTTTGGCAGCAGCATTTCGGGCGCGGGATCGTCGCCACTCCCAGTAACTTCGGCGCGCAGGGCGAACGCCCGACTCACCCCGAATTACTTGACTACCTCGCCTCGTGTCTGATCAGACAGGGCTGGTCGCTGAAGACGATCCACCGTGAGATTCTGCTATCGGCGACGTACCGGCAAGCCAGTACCGATAACCCGGCGAATGCAGCAAGAGATTCGGATAACAAATGGCTGTGGCGCATGAATCGCCGCCGACTTGACGTCGAGGCGTGGCGCGACGGCCTGTTGTCGGTCGTCGGCAATCTCGACACCACGGTCGGCGGCCCCTCGGGAAATCTCACGGCGGCAGAATTTCATCGGCGAACTCTGTACGGCGCTGTCAGCCGGCATAATCTCGATGGCATGCTGCGGTTGTTCGACTTTCCAGATCCGAACATTACCAGCGAACGCCGAACTGTCACGATGGTACCACTTCAACAATTGTTCGTCCTCAATAGCGACTTCATGATTCGGCAGGCAAAGGCGCTGGCAATGCGGCTGACATCCGACGCGAAGAGTGACAATTCGACGCGTATTCAGAGCGCGTATCGGCTGCTCTTCGGTCGCGACGCGACCGACCAGGAACTGCAACTGGGAATCGAGTTTTTGACAGAGCCCAAATCCACTGGGGCAGACAGCGATTCCAGTGCAATTCAGGCCCCTCGGCTGGCGGGAGAAGAAACGATCATTGACAAACATGGCGCAGGCGGATTGGCGGGCCCGATTCCTGCAAAAAGTGCACTGTCGCTGTGGGAGCAATATGCGCAAGTGCTCTTGAGCGCCAATGAGTTCACGTTTATCGATTGAAGGCGACCAACCCCTGCCGGTTCGTACGACAGGTGAATGAGGCTTTGCGGCCAGACGACCGACCGCGTTTATAGAAACTTCCAGCGCACGAAATCGCGTTGAGACAACATTAATTGTCATGCGGCCTCAAACGGTCTCCGGTAATATTAAGGGTCAAAATGAATCTGCCGACTCGCATCCACGATGCTGGGCTCACACCTGAACTCTCGCGGCGCGCCATGCTGTCGCGGCTGGGAAACGGCTGCGGTCTGCTCGGGCTGGCCGCCATTTTGGCGAACGATCTGCGTGCTGAGCCGCAATCGTTGCCGGACCGCGAGAGGTCGGCCGCCGCCGGACTGGCCGTCGCGCCCCTGGCGCCGAAATCACCGCACTTCGAGCCAAAAGCGAAGCGCGTGATTTATCTGTTCATGAACGGTGGCCCCTCGCAGGTCGACACCTTCGACCCCAAGCCGGCCCTCGAAAAGTACGCGGGAAAATCGCCGCCAAGCGATCTGATCAGCACGATGCGGCGAACGAAAGGGACCCTCATGCCCTCGCCGTTCAAGTTCGCCAGACAGGGGCAAGCGGGAATTGAGATCAGCGAGATCTTTCCGAACCTGGGCCGCTGCCTCGACGACATCTGCGTCATTCGGTCAATGCACACGAATCTCCCCAATCATGAGCCATCGTTTCTGATGATGAACTCGGGGGAAACACAGCCCACGCGCCCCAGCCTGGGCTCGTGGTTGACGTACGGCCTGGGCTCCGAAAATCAAAATCTGCCGGGGTACGTCGTTCTCTGTCCCGGTCAACCCACGGTTGGTCCGCAGCTTTGGAGCAATAGCTTCCTGCCGGGGATTTACCAGGGGGTGCATATCAACAATGCCGAGCTCGACCCGCGCAAAGTCATCAAGCACATTACGAACCAGCACGTGACGTCGGCCGACCAGCTTCGGCAGCTCGGCCTGCTGCGGAAAATCAACCAGTCACATCTGGCAGATCGGCTGCGCGACCCGCAACTCGAAGCCCGCATCCAGGCGCTGGAGATGGCCTTCCGCATGCAGACGGAAGCCCAGGAGGCCTTCGACATCAGTCGCGAGTCGGCCACAACGCGCAAGCTGTATGGTGATGGTGAATTCGCCAGTGCCTGCCTTATCGCCCGGCGTCTGGCCGAGCGGGGCGTGCGCATCACGCAGATTTACTTTGGCGCCGGACAACCCTGGGACGACCACGGCGACATTGCGAATCATCGTCAGCATGCATTAAAGAGCGACCAGGCAATTGCCGGCCTGCTCACCGATCTCAAGTCGCGCGGATTGCTCGACGATACGCTGGTCGTCTGGGGAGGCGAATTTGGTCGCACACCGACGGCCGAGAGCTCGAAGGGCCGCGACCACAATAACCTCGGTTTCAGCATGTGGCTGGCGGGGGGAGGTGTGAAGGGGGGTTTTGTGCATGGCGCGACCGACGAGATCGGGTTCTCGGCAGTTGAGGGTAAGATGCACGTTCACGATCTGCATGCCACGATGTTGCACTTGTTAGGAATTGATCACACGAAGCTCACCTACCGCTATAGCGGGCGCGATTTTCGGCTCACCGATGTGCATGGCGAAATTGTAAATGCCATTCTGGCGTGAAGGGGGGCAGACAGCATTATTCATCCTTCAGAAAGTAAACCGCGTGATGCTTGTGCAACTCGACAGGGTTACAAAACAAATTCAAATGACACCCCGAATGCTGCCGAATTGAGCTACGAGCGTGTCAACAACCCGGTTTAACCGAGTTGCCGATTTTCGCTGAATTGCGCAAGCTTCGTTTTGAAACCAGGGCGATCGAGCACGTCACGGTTGACGACGTTCTCGGGAACTTCGCCCCGCGCCACTCGCAGAATGCCTTCGATCATTGCCCGGCCCGTGGCCTGCCAGACATCGCGCGTCGAAGCCGACCAGTGCGGCGTCAGAATGACGTTGTCGAGCGCGATCAGAGGATGATTGGCGGGAAGGGGCTCGTGTTTGAAGACGTCGAGCGCCGCGCCGGCAATTTGACCTGCTCTAAGAACTTCAACAAGCGCCGTTTCGTCGACGAGCTCGCCCCGTGCGATATTCACCAACCAGGCGGTCGGTTTCATCAGTGCAAACTGCGCTCGGCCCATAAGCCGCTGGTTTTCAGGACGCGCCCGCGCGTGCAGGCTCACGAAATCTGACCGGCGCAGCAGATCGTCGAGGCCCACCAATTCGACGCCGAGCGCTCGAGCTTCTGCCGCGTCGGCATGGGGCGAATACGCCAGAACCTGCATCGAGAAGGGAGCTACGAGCCGGACGAGTTCGCGTCCCGAATGGCCCAGTCCGATAATTCCCAGTGTGCGGCCGAAGATTTCATCGCCGAGCACATTTGCTTGCTCGCTCCATCGGCCGGCACGGGTGATTCGATCCTGGGCGAACAGCCGTTTGGCCAATGCCAGCATAAACAAGAGTGCTGTCGAAGCCGTCGAATGATTGAGAGCCATCGGCGCATTAAAGAGGGCAATGTCGAATTCGGTACAGGAGGCGACGTCGATTTTATCGTAACCCGCACCCGAACGACCGATTACGATCAACCGCTCGCGGGCGCTTTCAAGTGCCGCGTGCCTGA
>JAYTRB010000679.1:0-6088 GCA_043746425.1 Planctomycetia bacterium | reverse complement strand
CCGCTATGCGCGTAAACCTGCGGTCTGCATGAGCCGGTCGGTCGCCTGGTAGGCTTCCGCGACCCAGGCCTCGATCTTGTCAGGCTCGGGCGAGTATTCCAGTTCGATCGAAATGCTTCCCTCGATCTGAAGTTCCTTGATTTCACGCAAATAGGGAAGAAAGTCGACCACGCCGCGCCCCGGCGGAAGATCGCCGTGTCTCTTCCCATCGCAGTCGGAAATGTGGACGTGAATCGCTTTGCCTTTCAACCGTCGCAATTCGTCGGGCTGCACATTCGACAGGCACAGATGTGACACATCGATGTTGGCCTGGCAGGCGGGGTGCTCCACATCGTTGATGAACTTCAGCATCGTGTCGACGTTATTGACGAGCGACAGCCGAAAAGGCTCCAGTTCAAGTGCGATCTGAATGCCGCGCTGGGCCGCATAGTCGGCCAGCAAGCGACAGTTGCTGACCGCTGTCTGCCACTGCACTTCAGGCGGAATGACCTCCTGATTCCAGATGTATTCTCCGAGCACGAGCAGCACATTGCGTGCCTCGAACTCGCACGCCAGGTCGAGGTATGCCTTGACCCGTTCCACGCTGAATCGTTGCACGCTCGGATTGAAATCGACGAGCCCCACCGCCACGCAGGCGATCGACACAATTGGCAGCCTCAGCCGGTCGCACTCGCGTTTGATCTGGCACTTTTCACGAACGTCGAGATCCAGCGGATCGGCAAAAATGTCGATCGTGTCGAACCCAAGTTCCTTCGTCTTCTGGATTCCCCACACTGTTTCCCGCCCTGCCTGGGCCCACGCCGAGTTGATGAGACCAAGTTTCATTGCTGCTTCTCCTATTCTTGTCGGCCGCCGCTTCTTCTAAGCACTTTCAACCACATGCATGCAATAGCCTGCCGGCAAAAACAGGGCGGGTATGCGAAGACAGGTCGCTCGGAAGCCTTCTGTGTAACAGCGTCATGGCTCCCCAAATTCACACAGACTCCGCACGAAATCCCGGCTGCCATCGTTTGCCCAGCCGTCGAGTTGTGCCGGGTCTTTCATCTGACTTCCCCGGCGCCGATCGACCGCCAGGTACGCGCACGGCAGATCGGGGAGCGACGTCAGATCGCCCCACAGTTTTTCGAACTGCGCGATGGGAAACACATCCTCCTGCCCGTGGCCCCATCGGCGCTTGACGTCTTTGATTGTCACGTAGGTCGGCACTCGCGCCGCCATCGCGCGAATCGCCGCTGTCACTTTCGCCTCATCTCTGCGCAGCTCGTCGCGCGTCAGGCCGAAAGCGTGCAGCAAGCCGTCGATGTCGACCCAGGTCGTGAGCGTGTTGTAGTAGCGCAGACGAAACTCGGCGTCTTCGCGAGGGGTGGCGAGTCCTTCGAGAAGTCGCACGCGACCGTTCACCCGCGCCAGCCCACCGCCGCGGTCGTCGATTCTCCGGGGAACAACCTCGAACGTCAGTGTGGCGCCCGCTTCCAGAGCCAAGCCGAGAGTTGCCGGGTCGACGTTGGCCCCCAGCGTGTCAATATTATGTACCATCAGACAGCGCAGTTTCGGGAATTCGTCGAGCAGGCTGGCGAGCACGCCGTTGCGAAAGAGATTCGAGATTTCGTAGAAGTGCCCCGGCGGATTGAAACGCTGCCACGGAACGTTATCGATGTAATCCGAGCCCTCTCCCTTGGCCCGCGTCCAGTCGAGAATCGCGCGCCGCGAGGCGTCGCGAACTTTCTGCTTATTTTCATCGAGGGTTTCGTGCGCGGCTTCCTCCCACAAGAAGGTCAGGTCTCGAACCATGGGAATCAGCCGCTGCCCGATCGACTGGCCTTGCGACAGGAAAACGGGCCCCTTGTGGCCATAATTGCCCGTCTGCGACAAGTGCCGGGCAATGGCGGAATGCGTCAGAAAACTGGTGGTGACCACGTGCGGAATCGTCGCCTTGAGCGTGCGGCTGGTCTTTCGCGTTTTCGCCAGATGAATTTCCAGAAAACTTCGATGCTGGCCATTCAGCGAGACAAACGGATTGACGGCTTTCACGACCCCGGCGCCTGTCGTCCAGCGACTTCCGACGCCTGCGGCCAGCGACACGACGGCCACTTCGCCGCGGCGGATTGCCGCCTCGCCGCGCTTGAACGTCGAGTCTGCGATGTCGCGGGCCGCCGCGATGACGTCGCTGTCATGCACGTCATGAATGTCGGTGTCGACCGGCAGGCGATTGCGTGCCAGGCCGATCCGCCCGCGCTGCATGTCGTCGCGAAACTGATTGTGCTGTACCAGATCAAAACCGTTATCGCGACGAATGCCCTCAGCCGTCTGCTCCCAATCGGCCGCTCCCGATTCGGCGGCGCGCGTCACGGGAAACAGGCCGTTCACCATCGTCCGCAAGAGATGAATCAATTCATTCGATTGTCCCGCCTGGCTGGCGAAATGATCGAGATCGAGCCGGCGCTGCACGGCGACATCGTGCGTCCCGGCGACAATCATTTGCGAAACCTGAAGCGGGTAGTACCGCGCGGGCATCAAGGCTTCGGCGCCGCATTTCAATTCGGCGCGCGTCCCCCGCGGATTGATGCGGAAGTCGTACACCACAGGCTCCATCGCGAACGGCAGCGCGTCGTCGAGCTCGGCCTTGGCACGCCGCATGATTTTACCGATCTCATCGCGAAATTCGGCGTGCCGATGGGGGGCGACGAAAAATCCCATGCCGCCGCCCGACAATCCCCCCAGCATCAGAAAACCCCAGAAATCCTCCTTGAGATGGCTGCGCGCTTCGCGAATGATTGTTTCTGTGAAACGGTTGCTGACCCAGGGAATCATCCCCTTGAGCGGCCCCTCCCAGTTCTGCGTTGTCAGTTTCCCGATATTCTGCACCTGGGCCGCCTTCACCGACTCGACGATGCGCTGGTAAATGTCGAGCGCCTGCTGCCGCAGCCGCCACTCGTTCGCTCCGCGCAACAGGTATTTTTCAGTCACCATATTCAGAATCGGCCCGACATTCTGGGCCATTCCGCCATGCACCAGAACCAGACTGCCGGCCAATGCCTCAGAGAAATCTGCCTTGCCAGCGGGCGACGGCGGCGGCGGTTGGTCTGCGGGCGGTGGTGAAGCCGAGTCGGGCAAAGCCGCTCCGGCGATCACTTGATGTGCGGGCAATAGCCGGCCGCGGCTGACTTCCCATTCTGAATCGCCCAGTTCGGCAGCGACTCCTTGAATGAGCTTCACCCCTGGAAAAATCCCGCCCGAATCCTGCCAACCGCCCCCTGAGCCACCCAGCCACTCCCCCAGAATTGCACGCGCCACGACCACTCGCAGCTCATCCTGATTTAACTGGCCCGTCAGCTTCCGCGTCTGCCCCGTGGCCCGCATCAGCAGACTGATGAGCGAGGCCAGCAGGTTTGTCGAGACAGCCAGCCGCGATCCTTTCGGAATGTCGTTTACTTTGCACACCACCTCGATCCCGTGATTGGGGCGGGTGAGTCGCGCAAGAATCTGTTCAAGTTTGGTGCTCGTTCCCTCGAACGACGCGGGAATCAATCCCGAGGCGATGATTCCTGCCTTCACCAGTCCCAGATAATCGTTGCCGAAATTAAAAAGGTCTTCGAGCGTCGTGACGTCTTTGCAGGCCCCCAGGTCGATACTTGTCAGTCGCAAAACCGGCTCGGCGATGACCCGGACGTAGGTCTCGATGGGCGGTAGCGGCTGTTGATCGCGGCCATAAAGACCCAGGTCGACCGAGATATTCAGAACCCGGGCTCCTTCAGGATAGTCCATTCCCAGGAAGAAGATGTCGGACCACCCGCTGTGCGACAGATCGAGACGCACCGGAGTACGCTCGACCAGGATCGGATATTGGCCGCTGACGGCATCGCGTGCAAGCAGCGCCCTTTGCAGTTGCAAAGGATGTTCGTCCGGATGCCCGACGCGAAACATCCAGCGATTGCCCGCACAGCCACGCACCGAGCGGCGCACCTGATCGGCCAGCGTCTGATAGGCAACCTGTTCATACGCTACGGCCAGGGCACTGGCCAGGGCGCTGTTCGGGCCATCGCGGCCAGTGGCGGCTAGAAATGACGCGATCGCCTGCTCAAAGCGCCGGGCCAGCAGAGCTTCAAAGCCGTCGTAGGGAATGAGACCGGTCTCGGCCAGGTCAGGCGCCTCTTGGAGCCGATAGCGATACAAGGCATGCAGAAACATTGACGCCCGCACTCGCTCATAGAGATTCTTTGAGTCGCGCCGAAAGCGTTCGAGTTCGTCGCACAGGCCCAGCACGTCGGCTGTAGATCGACCGGCAGTCAGGTCTTCTATCGAACGATCGCGAACCGCCGGATCGATGCTGGTAATCGTTTCGATGAACGGGTTCATTCCTGGTCGATCCGGGCCACTGAGCCGATGAGCAACGACAGCATGCGATCGCGGTCGACTCCCGCCAAGGCCAGCGCAATCTGGGCCTCGACCACGCCGAACTTCACGCCAATGTTATGGCGCGTTCCCAGCGTCTCAAGCGCCAGGTATTTTGCGCGCGTCGCCAGCGTCTGCAAGGCGGTCGTCAATTGAATCTGACCGGCTTCGCGCACATCGCGGCGAACGAGATCGTCGAGCAGATCGAAAATGGCGGGTGTGAGCACGTGCATTCCAAAAAAACAGAGGTAGTGTCCAGCACGCAGTCCGGGAACCTGCAACCGCAATTCGGCCAGCGTCGGTGTCGGTTTCTCAATGATTTCTTCAATGGCCCACACATCGGGCCGATTGTGCATTCGCTTTCCCGCGAGAGTGCCGTAGTGATGAATCAGGTGTTCGCGCGTTGCCTGCACCGCCGACACAGCGCATTCCTCGGCTGCCGCCAGGTCGAGCAATTGCCGGGCGCAGCGTGCCGTCGACCGGCTGATATAGAGATGATCTCCCAATAGCAGCAGAAAGGGAGATCCCGCAGCAAAGTCTCGAGCGCACCATACTGCATGTCCATAGCCCTCGGGACTCGACTGCACGCAAAACCGCACCCGCTGCTCAAGCTGGGCCAATCGCCGGGCCTGTTCCTCAGCCCATTCGACCCCCTTGAACGACGACCGCAAGGTGGCCGCGAAGGCTTCGAAATGCCGACGGTAGTAGTCTTCATCACCGGGCGCCGTGACGACACAGATTTCTTCGATGCCGCTATCGAGGGCTTCCTCGGCAATAATCTGCAACACGGGTTTCGTCAGTCCGTCGCGGTCGACAATCGGCAGCATGGCCTTTTGGACCGTATCAGACGCCGGATACTGCCGAACTCCGCGTCCCGCGGCTGTAATGACAGCCTTAGTGATCTGCACGTTTCATGGCTCCCGCTTTCAGGATCGGCTGTTGTTCAAAAGAAAAAACCCAAGCCTCGTCTTCTGGCTGCAATTCGTACTCGTTTCTGGTTTCATTTTTCTGGCGAAGGCGCGACGAACTGAATGGAGCCAGACCCCTGGCTGCATCCCCATTACTGCATCCAGGACAAGCCGTGGGACTCGAGCGGGGTCAGAATTCGACGCCACATTGGCTTCATCGAAGCGCCGGCAAGGCCCATCGGCAGAGAACGGGTTCGCAACGAAAACAGCCTACCTGCGAGATGCCTGCGGTGCAACTCGTTGCGGTCGCAAAGCGCCAGATTCGGGGCAAGAACGAAATCGACCTGAATGCGCGGTGCCCCCGGTACAACGTGATCGACAGTTGCCGGCGGCGCGTAAAATCAACGCGCACAGACGCAAATTTCCCGATCGGGGGGGCCCAATGATTAACGCCACTGCAATGATAGAACGCCAAACGCCCTTAGCTGGACAGGATCAGGCGCTGCTGGTTGTTCACTGGCCGCTGGTGACATCAATAGCGGAGGAGGGATTCGAACCCCCGACACGCGGATTATGATTCCGCTGCTCTAACCAACTGAGCTACTCCGCCAAACGTGTGAGACCCGCTATTATAGCGGGCGGCGGCGCGATGAAAAGTTTGCGGTGCGGATTTCTGGCTCAGGATCGAATTTAATGCACGACTGGGATGCGATCGTTGTCGGCGCGGGGGCCGCCGGGTTGCTGGCAGCGGCGCGGGCAGCCGAGCGCGGCCGCAAAACACTGCTGCT